>JAQCGA010000581.1 GCA_027619145.1 bacterium
TCATTCTTCGGGTTGCAGTAAACAACGTGCCATCAACTGTCAAATGATATAAATAAATACCCGAGCCCACACTGCGGTCCATGTCATCCCGACCATCCCAAATTGCCGTATGAGTCCCGGCCCCCTGTGATTCTGCAACAAGCGTTCTGATACGTTGCCCGGTCAAACTGAAAACCTCAAGGGAAACACGTCCCTCAGCCGGCAGCTCGTACGTGATGCGAGTAACCGGGTTGAACGGGTTGGGACGGTTTTGCATCAGCACATACGATCCGGGTAGCGTATCCAGATCCTGGTCCAGCTTCACAGTTCCCAGCGGGGCACCTTCCATGTCAAAGAACTGGCCCACTACATAGATTGGGATCTGGCCGGAAGGATCTCTTTCCAGAGCAACCCAGATCTCGATGCTTCTGTCAACGCCATCCGCCTCCAGAAAGGCCGCTTCAATCTTGCCTCCGTCGATTCGGGAGGTCCAGAGCGCATCTTTCGAAAGGCCGAGGACCTGAGGTTCCAGGATCTCCAGGGAAACAGGAAGAGAAATATCGAGTTGACCGGCCGCAGTCCCCTTCGGAAGATCCAGCCGGATCAGAACCAAGTTGTCAACGAGCTCAACCTGCGCCCGGGTGTGGAACTCGCCCGATACCGGCAATTTGGATGCAGGCCCCTGGCTCCCACCCATCACGCGCAGTGCCAGGATGGCATCGCGCACTGTAACTTCTCCATCGCCGTCCACATCTGCCCGTTCCAGTTCGTCTGCAGAAGGCGTCTCAAGTCCCACGGAAAATCTCAGCACTGCCAGAACATCCGAGAGGTCCACTGCTTGATTTCCGTCCACGTCTCCGGCCAGAATCGGCGTTGTGTGGAACGTGATCCGAATTTCTTCGGACAGATTGCCCTCCAGGTCCTGCACCTGCGAGAAGAAAACCTCGCACACCTCGCCGTTGCCTAACTCAAACCCGGCTCGAGGGTGAAGCAAAACGCCACTTCGGTCGGCATCCCACACGGCATCCCACAACAGGGTACGATCCCCACTCCGGACCTGGATTTTGGCCTGTGCCACATCCACTTCTTCGCTGAACAACACCCTGAATCCGTGCTGGTTCACGCTGTCGGGATCAACGAATTCTGCACCGTCTGGAACAGAAGAAGAAACGACCCGGGGCGCAAAGATATCCAGCGTATCTACAATCGAAATCGAGAACCGATACCCCCCAATTCCGGGCGTGCGAGGGTACAATCTCGCAAGCGCGAACTCGTTATCATATTGAAACGCACTCCCATTGAACCGGGCCCGGCTCGTAAAGGTTTGCGCGGTTCCTCCCTTTTGCTGTAAATCAATGTTGATAACAAGGCTCGCATCTCCTTCGGCAACCAGCTCGTAAACAAACTCGGGAGAAACTTTGAAGAAAATCCACTCCTGATCCGTTTCCGTATGAATCGTGTGGTATTCGAAAGTCCCATCCACGGGTACTTCCCGCTGCTCCCACTGCTCCGTGTCCGGTTCGTAAATATCCGAGGCCAGAAACGGAGCGGACAATTCGCTCTCGTTCCCCGCAAGATCCACTGCCGAAAGCGCAAAATAATAGCTTCCTTGCGTCTCCAGCCCCTGCAGCAAACCCGTAACTCGATATTCACTTTCTTCAATTACAAAATGTGGCCCACGGGAATCCACCACGCTTTCCCAGGGGGGACCCACCTGGTCCTGGCGGTAATAAATCCGGTAGGCAACCAGGTCTGCATCTTCAGGGGGCAACCAGGCCACACGAATGCCCTCCGGCCCCCACGTGGCGTCTCTAGGCAACAACCCTGCCGGAGGTCCAGCGTCCACAAGATCCAGACTGGCGCGTCCCAGCGCGGTTCCCGGCACGCTTCGCACAACAAATTCCACCGGAAGCGGAATAGCCCCGGCCTGAAACTCGAATCGGACTTTGCCTCCAGTAGAAGCCACCTGGACCCCGTCCATTCCGGAGTCCAGGTCCGTCTCCAGCACGGTCCCATTCGACACAAACACGCTGAAGACCGTACCATCTGCAACCCCGGTGCCGTCGTTGTTCCGAATCGTACTTGTGGTTACGGTCGTCTTCGCCGATCCGTTGGCGGGAAGGGAACCTACTCCGGGGAAGATATCGAAATCCCCATATGGAATCCGGGGCGCCAGCGTGTAGAGGCCCAGCTCAGTGATCGAACCCCGCACCAGATTTGAATCCGGGATATTGACACTGCTGACAAGACGCCAGATCCCGTTCGTCGTATCGTAGAGGTACATGCCCAGCGTCCTCTCATCCACGCCCTGGAGTTCGGCATCCAGATACGGGATCTCCAGGGTGGAAGGACTGTTCAGCTTCGTTCCGACGGGATCCAGGCGGTAAAACCCGCCAATACCGTACTCCAGGCCTGCCACCGCTTGCGCCAGCTTCGCCACTCTCTTGCGGGCTTCACGCTGCTCCGGTGAAATGCGTATCGGTGAACCGTCCGGGCCAAAAAGCCCCCAATCCCAAAACGTAGATTTGATTTCCCGTATGCTACTGTCCACCGCATTGGCACCCAGTTCAACAACCGCTTTTCCCGCCTTGAACACGGTCTTCGCCCCATCGGCCACGGTTTGAACAACCGCGTGAAACGCCTCCCCTACAATACTTCCCATCTTGCCATTCACTTCCTGGATCACCGAAGCCATCGTCCGATCTGGAAATTGAATATATGAATCCACCCGGTACGTCTCCGTCGGGCGGAGCCTCCCGGCAATCCAGCTTCCACGTTCCACAACCATCATCCGGTGCCGTTCAACGGCATGTTCTCCAGACAGTTTTACCCGCCCCACAGAAGTGACTTCCACACCCAATTCCACTTCACCGCCCCGCTCCTGGTTGATCAGGGCTACTTCCTGCTCATAGGTTACCGAGAGTTCCGTACCGGCCCGCTCCAGTTTGTCCACCAGCTTGAGAAGATTTCCTTCCAGCCGGGCAACCAGGTTCCCAGACACGGGAATCTCACCTGGATTTCCTCCATCTGCAATTCGGCTCAGCACCGGATCTGTCCTGGCTTCATCGGTCTGCGCCAGAGCCTGCATGGCCGGCCCCAGGCCGCCTATGATTAACGTGGAAACCGTTTCCACCGCCTGCCCCCCCGAGATCCCGGTTTCCAGGTACAGAGGGTGCTTCTCATTGGTGTAAACCTGATCCTTATCGGGCCGGAAACCGATGCCGGCGCCCACATCATACCCCCAGGAACCGCGGGCGTTCGCCTTCAAAATCAAGCTGTGCAAGCGCCGGGCATTGTCCCAGCGGGTTTCAATACTCCCTCCCAGTTCCCCGGCCGCATTTCCTCCTGCAAATATCCCCCCGCCCACATTGCTCACC
>JAQCGA010000582.1 GCA_027619145.1 bacterium
GGCGAATACTTCTGGAAAGACTACGAAGTCCGGGACGACGGATTCCTCAACTTCATCGTCTCCGGCATTGGCGAAGACCGCCTGAAGCAGGCACACACCCTGCTGGACATTGGCGCGGGTTCCGGAAAATTCTCCATCCTCCTTAAACGCCGCTTCCCTCACCTGCAAATCACTGCATCGGATCTCTCGCCGCACAACGTATCTACCATTGCCACCAATGCAAAACAGGCCGGTGTACACGTCGAGGCCACCACAGCTTCCGCTCTCGACCTACCCTTTGAAACCAATAGCTTCGACCTGGTCGTATGCGTGTACATGCTCCAGCACACCCAGGACCCCCACCAGGGATTCAAAGAATCCGCCCGTGTCCTCAAACCCGGTGGTACTGCTTTCTACGCCATTGGTCAGGACAACGGTCTGGGTACCCTGCACCACAACACCCGCTGGTTCTTCAACCGGGTGCCAACAGCACTGCGAACCCCATCCGTCTGGCCGGCCCTGCCGCTCTACTGGGGCCTCACGCACCTCCTCAAGCGAAAAAAAGCCTCCTACGGCGAACTCACCAAAGACATGGTGGACTGGCTCTATAATCCCCTTCAGAAATTCGTCCCGGAAGAAAACATCCGTCGCTGGTTTCAAGACAATCATCTGGCATTCGAACACCAGGGATATACCGGCCTGTTCAAAAGCATGTTGCTGTGCCGGGGTCAAAAATCAAAAGAGATCTCAACGTGAAGCGCACCCTGCTCAAAGCCACTGTCAGCCTCGCTCTGTTGGCCTGGATTTTATGCCGCATTGACGTGGGTACGGCTCTGTCTCTTTTCCAGAACCTTTCCCCGGTGTGGATTGCAACCGCACTGGCCCTGGGCGTGGGCGGTTTCCTGATCAGTGCTTTAAAATGGTCTCTCTTACCCGGCGTATCAGGATCCTTTTTCCACCTCCTGAAACTCTTCTGGATTGGCGCATTTTTCAACAACTTGCTCCCCGGCAGAACCGGTGGAGATCTGGTTCGCGCCTACGGGATTTCCCGGAACGCCCCCGATAAAATTGGCGCAGCACTCACCGTAGCCCTGGACCGGGGTCTCAATCTGGTCGCCCTGGTCGTCCTGGCTCTCGTCGCACTTCTCGCCTACCCGCAAGGGCTCCCTGCACTGGCCCGCCAGAACTTGCTTCTGGCCCTCGGCCTGTTTTCCATGACGGGGATTCTGGCGATCTTGCTCATCCCGGCCATTGCACACCGCTTTTCCGAACACACACGCATCCGTCGGCTCCTGGACGGAACCACCGCAGCACTCACTGGACTCTTGCAGCGCCCCGTCTGTACAATGCAGACCTTTGTCCTTGCCCTGCTCTACCAGTCTGCGGTCATTCTCGTCAACTATGCTGTCGCCCGCGCACTGGGCCTCCAGATTGAACCTGCAATTTTCTTTTATCTCATCCCGGTTACGGCTCTGGTCACCATGGCACCCGTAACCCTCAACGGATTTGGCCTGCGCGAAAGCGCCTACGCCTTTGTCTTCACCCGCGCCGGGGTATCAGCAGAATCCGCCGTAGCCATCTCCCTGGGCGCCACGCTCTGCATGATTGTCCTCAGCCTGGTCGGCGGCATCTTCTACGCAACCGGCCGCACCGGCATTCAACCTGCGACAACATCCACCGCGCATTCATAGAGACCCTCAATGAATCACTCGAACCCCAAAATTGAAACACAAACTCTCCAGAAAACAATCACCCGATTCGTATCTGCAAACCCCCTCCTGCTGGCAATCCTGGTAGGAGCGCTGAGCCTGAGAATCGTGTTTGCCATTGCGGTTCCCGCAGAAAACAACTGGTCCGATTCCAGTGGCTATCATTACATCGCCTTAAACCTGGTCGAAGGCAACGGATACTCCAGAGATGCAGGCCCTCCGTATCAACCCACGCGCATTCGGCCCCCGGCCTACCCTGCCTTCCTGGCGATCGTCTACGCCTTCTTCGGTCCCCATCCAAAGGCCGCTGTCCTGCTCCAAACGCTGCTGGGTACAGCCACCGTTCTATTTGTCTATCTCCTGACGAAAACCATCTTCGACCGCCGTGCGGGCCTCCTGGCCGCAGCCATGGCAGCCACCTATCCTGCGCTCATTTATTATGACACCCGAATCTTGCGGGAAGGATTTACAGCAGCCTTGCTCACCGCAGTTCTTCTTCTGGCCGTACGCACGAACCAGACTCGCTGGTCCACAAGTCGCTTTTTCTCCGCCGGTGTTCTCCTTGCCATCCTCAGTATGTGTCGCCCTGAAACCTTGCTCCTGACCGCACCGGTCTTTTACCTGATGGTTCGCCCCAACCGTTCCTTCAAGAAACTCCTGAAACCCGCACTCCTTGTGGCCTTGCCTCTGCTATTAACCTGGGGCCCGTGGACGGCCCGCAACTATATCACATTTGGATCTATCTCGCCCACGGCAGATGGGATTGGCAGCGTATTATGGTTCGGCAGTCGCTGGGCTGAAATTGGCGGTGAAGACCGCTCCGCCGCAGATTACCGGGAACTCCGGGAAGAAACCATTGCCATCAAACACGGCCCCAAAGAAGACGGCTACGAACCCACATTCCTCAGGCAGACCGCCCAGGACATTCTAAACAAGCCCGGCTGGTTCGCAGGACTCGTCTTCAAAAAAATGTACATATTCTGGAAAGATGCCAACGGCGTCCGCAAAACCTTACCTGCGATTCACCCAGCCCTGGCCCTTCTGGTCAACACATACTATTACATCCTGCTCGCCTTCGTCCTGACAGGCTTCCTCATGGCCCGAGGCCAGAGCTGGTTCAGGCCCCTTTTCGCTACCGTCCTCTTCTACATGTGCATCTACGCCCTGCTCCACGTACGCAACCGTTATCGGGTACCCGTTATGCCGCTCGTACTTGTGCTCTCTGCTGGCGGGTTCTGGCTCGCCTGGGATTTCGTCCGCCAGCGCCTGTTTCCAAAAAATACATCGAATGCGATCTCCTGGAAAAAAGAAGGCACAACCAACGGCGTGTACGTGCACCCCCCTGTAGAAAAATCCTCGGGAGAAGAACTGTGAACGCGCATGCCCGCACCGTACAGCGCCGCTTTGGTGCCGAAGCCGGAAACTGGAGCGGCCTCTACGGACAAAATCCTTCCGACTCCATCTACGTACACAACCTCCACCGCCGCAAAGAACAGGCCTTGCATCTCCTGAAGGGCATCCGGGGCCGGATCCTCGAAATCGGTTGTGGGGCAGGCAACGTCATTCTTTCCCTTCCGGCTGAAGACGGTACCCAAACCTTTGGCTCTGACTTCTCGCCCTTCATGCTCCGCCAGGCTACAGAAAATGCCTCCAGCAAACAACG
>JAQCGA010000583.1 GCA_027619145.1 bacterium
CCTGACAACGCTTTGGCTTCTACAAACTATCCCTTCTACGCAATCTCAAGTGAAAAGTGTCATAAAAATTTATTTATTTATTTTTAAGTATTAGAATTCATTTCACTCAACTTAAAAGCTGTACGAACCGTTCACCCTCTGGAGGCATGATGAGTAAAAAGAAAAAGAACATGGAACCGGTCCTTCAGACCCAGCAGGCCGGATCAAAAAACGCGGAAAAATCCAGCAAAATAAAAAATAACGTCTACGAAAAAGAACTGGCAAAACTCCAGGTGGAACTCGTTAAACTCCAGGAATGGATCAAACACGAAGGCCTCAAAGTTGTTGTTCTTTTCGAAGGCCGAGATGCTGCCGGCAAAGGCGGTGTAATCAAGCGCATCACCGAAAGCCTGAATCCCCGTTACTGTCGCATTGTCGCCCTGGCCAAACCCACAGAACGCGAACGTACGCAATGGTATTTTCAACGCTATATTGCCCACCTGCCTGCAGCCGGCGAGATGGTCCTTTTTGACCGCAGCTGGTACAATCGCCCCCTGGTGGAACATGTGATGGGATTCTGCACGAACGAAGAATATGAAGAATTCTTTCGCTCCTGCCCGGAGTTCGAGCGCACGCTCATCCGCTCCGGCATCATTCTCATCAAATACTGGTTCTCCGTAAGCGACGAAGAACAGGAACACCGGTTTCAGAACCGCATTCACGATCCCACACGCCGCTGGAAACTCAGCCCGATGGATCTGGAAGCCCGATCCAAATGGGTGGAGTACTCTCATGCCAAAGACGAAATGTTTCGTCATACAGACATGAAACAAGCACCCTGGTTTGTGGTGGACGCAGACAACAAGAAGCGGGCACGCCTCAACTGCATCAGCCACCTTTTAAGCCAGATCCCGTACAAAGATCTGACCCCCGATCCCATCGAACTTCCACCCCGCCAAAAAGACACCGGGTATGTTCGTCCACCCCTTGACGACCAGACTTTTGTACCGGAGACTTATTAATCTCTCTGTATACACCAACCATTCCATAACCCGAGAGACCTCTTGCCCGTAGAATTCAAACTTGTCCTGGGACTCCTGCTGGCTGGTAGCGCGCTGTGTGGCCTAATCCCTCTCATCTTGCGGCAGGCCCTCTTTCCGCGACGATTCATTCCAAAACCGGAAGACCTGCCCAAACAGAACCCGGGCCTGGAGAAACACTGGTTGTCTACTTCCTCTGGCCGGGTGGAAGCCTGGTACCTTCCACCCGAAACTGGAACCGGTCCTGCGCCCGTCGTCATTTCCGCACACGGTAACATTGAGCTGATTGACTTCTGGACCGGGAAAATGCGTACTCTTACACAGCTCGGTCTTGGTGTCCTCCTGGTAGAATACCCGGGCTATGGTCGCTCCCAGGGCCAACCCACCCAGAAAACCATCACAGAAGCTATGACGCTGGCCTACGACCTGGTCGCGGCCCGGCCGGACGTGGACACGTCCCGTATTGTTCTGTGTGGCCGCTCCCTCGGCGGTGCTGCCGTATGCATCTTGTCCACCCGCAGGCCTTCTGCCGCAATGATTCTGATGTCCACATTTTCCAGCTTCAAAGCCATCGCCTCGGAATATTTCATCCCGGGCTTCCTTGTTCCAGACCCATTTGACAATCTGGCTGCTGTCTCCGCCTACACCGTCCCCATACTCCTCATACATGGGAAACAAGACAACCTGGTAAAATACGAACATGCACTCCGTCTTGTTCGTGCAGCACAACACGGAACTCTTATCTCTTATACCTGTCAGCATCGAGACTGTCCACCAGATTGGGGCGTCTTCTGGCAGGATGTAGAACGCTTTTTACGGCAGGCCGGGATCCTGAAGGCAGATTTTGCTTCTTCAAATGGTGGGCAAGAATCTGAAGCCTGAGTAAACCAGCCGTAAATACGGGAGAACGGTACGAATACAAAAAAACGGTCGGGCATCTAGTGAAAGATGTCCGACCGGTATGCGTTCGCCCCATCGTTCAATCGAAATGTACCTCTACGCCACTGTAATACCCACCTCTTGCCCCGCCTTCAAATCTGTCGTCACCGCCTGAAAATCAAAACCATACCGCTCCACGCGCTCACCCTTCTGGCCGTCAACCGATACCCGCGTTCCTTCGCCCGGTTCCAGCACCAGCACCGTGGCCTTCTCCAGGTCCGTCTCAGTAGAAACTCGGTATCCTTTTCCGTTCGCTTCAAAACGGACCTGCCGCCGCGCCCGCTCCCACTTCCCAATCCGATCCGCCGTCCACCACTCCATTCCCAGATCGTGCATATCCCCCACAATCGCCCGCAACCCACCACGCACCGCCGGGTCCCACGTGTGGGCCGGGTGGAACAAATAATGCGCAATCCCATAATGCCGGAACACCCGGTTCCCAAACTCCCGGGCCATATGTATCGAGCACCGCCGGTGAATATCCTGCACCGTCAGATTTACCTCCAGCACGTCCAGCCGAGGACCATCTGGAACCTCGTCGTCCATAGGGAACCACGGATGGCTACCTCCAAATGGAAACCCATTTGTATAGGGCGTGTTGGGTCCCCGGCTCTCTTCCACGGTAATACCCGCCTGCGCACACCACCGAAAAAATTCCAGCCGCCCCTGCCACCGCAGCGTGTGGTTCTTGTTACTCGTCACCTTTCGCCCAGCCGCCTTCTCCACTGTCTGGAGCTGCTTTACAAGTTCGTCGTATCCCCATTTGAGATGCGCAACCTTCTCTTTTTGATCGTCCGAAGCCGTCTGGTAACTCTGTGCGTCGTAGTGCAGGGCAATCTCCGAATCGTACTCCTTAATTGCCTCGTAAAACTCCGGCTGATAATGCCCCGCCATAATACACCAGGTGGTTTTGATACCCACTTCTTTTGTTAAATTCAAAAGCGTCCATCCGTGTTCCTCATCTCCCCCATCCGAATCGTGGGACATGTGCGCAATCGCCGGCAAGTTGTCTGGCCAGTACCATAAAACCGGAAGTGCCACGCCACATACCCGACACGCCTGAAAGATTGCGCGTAAAATGATCCCTCGAAACTCGTCCGCAATCGCCTCCATTGTGGTGGGTCTAGAAACCAGTGAAGGCACAGGCAAACGATCCCGGTCCAGGTCCAGCGCCAACCCCTTAATCACGTCGATCCGTGTAGGCCCAACCGCTGGTGGAACAAGATTCCCCTGTTGGACATGTAAAATCGTACCCACCAGATCTGGCCCCACAACCAGCGTCCATCCAGATCCTGTCCTGTGTTCCACCACCCCGTCGCTCGCACCCATGACCCGAGCCAACACCCGGCCCTCCGTCGCTTTGATCCGCCGCCCGCCGAAACAGTGC
>JAQCGA010000584.1 GCA_027619145.1 bacterium
CGGGAAGGATAAGAGCGAAGAACACGGCCGGGAGGAATTGCAGGGCCGCTTTACAAAATAGGATGGAATACCCGGATAAACAACCGTTGAAGACAGATTCAATTTCTGAGTCAATTGATCAAAAGAAAAAGAAGCCCGATGCGAATCAATAGGGGGAACCGCAACGTCCACGCACGGGCCACAGTGGGTCCCTGCAAACGCGGGCCTCTCGCCAGAATCTTCAGGGCCCGCATCGCATCGCCCTTCCAAATTCCATGCCTCCACCGCCACGTGCCCGTCATTTCCCAAGCAAAGTGCAAACCCACCTGGGGTCAGACCCAGCGCCAGGTATACCACAAAACCTATCAGAAGTGGAACGATACGAAAAGTAGACTGCCGCATATTCATCAAGCTCCAGATTCACATCTCGAATAATTGATCATCGGTTCAGATGGTAAAATAAGAAGGATGCACGAATTGTCAAGCCTACTTTTCCAAAGTCTCCCAAACGCGCACACCGTTTTTCGATTTTTTTGCCCCAACCGGAAATTTTCCCTGTTCCCAATAATTGTCTCCACAGTAAAAAACTTGACTGAAATCCATATTCTTATATATTCGCATAAACGTATATAGTGTTATATTCCAATCATTCCCCTGTGATGAAGGAGCAGACAATGACCGGACAAACACGAAAACTCTCCTTTCTGGACCGCTATCTCACCCTCTGGATCTTCCTGGCCATGGCCCTCGGTGTGGCAATGGGATATGCTACCCCCGGTGTTGTAGATGTCATCACCAGCTTCCAGGTCGGCACCACATCCATCCCCATTGCCATTGGCCTCATATTAATGATGTATCCCCCATTGGCCAAGGTCAAATACGAGGAAATGGGCGAAGTCTTCCGCAACTACAAAATCCTGGGTCTCTCTCTGGTTCAGAACTGGGCCATCGGTCCCGTCCTCATGTTCGCCCTCGCCGTCCTCTTCCTTCAAGACTACCCGGAATATATGGTCGGCCTCATCTTAATTGGTCTGGCCCGCTGTATTGCCATGGTCATCGTCTGGAACGAACTCGCCAGAGGCGACACCGAATACGCCGCCGGTCTCGTCGCATTCAACTCCGTCTTCCAGGTTCTCTTCTACTCCGTTTATGCATATATTTTCATCACCATTCTGCCCACCTGGATCGGCCTCAAAGGTATGGAAGTCCACATCACCATCGGCCAAATTGCAGAAAGTGTATTCATCTATCTGGGCATCCCATTTCTCGGCGGTATTCTCACACGTTTCTCCCTCATCAAACTCAAAGGTCGGACCTGGTACGATCAAGACTTCATCCCCAAAATCAGCCCACTTACCCTCATCGCCTTACTCTTCACCATCCTCGTCATGTTCTCACTCAAAGGCGAGCACATCGTCAAAATCCCCCTGGACGTCGTCCGCATCGCCATTCCGCTGGTCATCTACTTTGTCTTGATGTTCCTGCTCTCCTTCTTCATGGGCAAAAAAATCGGTGCAGATTACAGCAAAACCGCCACCATCGCCTTCACCGCGGCCAGCAACAACTTCGAACTGGCCATCGCCGTCGCAATCGCCGTCTTCGGTATCAACTCCGGGGTAGCTTTCGCCGCCGTCATCGGCCCTCTCGTCGAAGTTCCCGTACTCATCGGCCTGGTCAACGTCTCTTTCTGGTTCCAGAAAAAATACTTCATCACCCAGACCACCGGCCCCATCCAGATCGAAACCCCATAAAAGGGATCCCGAATGAAAGAAGATCTCGCCATATTTAAAGCCTTCGCCGACGAAACCCGCCTCCGTATCCTCTTTTTACTCTCACAACGCGAACTCTGCGTTTGCGAACTCGTCACCGTCCTGGACATGCCCCAGGGGAAAATCTCCCGACACCTCGCCGTACTCAAACACGCCAACCTCGTCTCAGACCGAAGGGACGGCACCTGGATCTACTACTCCCTCCTGAAACCGGACAACAGCCTGAAACGTCGGCTCCATACCTATTTAAAACACGATCGTGAAGACATGGACCTTGTCCTCGAAGACCTCCACCGCCTGGACAAACTCGCAGACGCTGGCACCATCTGCATCCCGCAGCCCGCATTCGTCCGGGCCGTATCCCAAAACTGATCCTATGCCCAAACCCCGCATCCTTTTCCTCTGCACCGGAAACTCCTGCCGCAGCCAAATGGCCGAAGGCTGGGCACACCATCTGCTTTCCGACCAGGTCGAAGCCCACTCCGCCGGCATCGAAACCCATGGCCTGAACCCGGATGCCGTCGCCATAATGACCGAAGCCGGTGTGGACATCTCCAAACACCGTTCCAAACACCTGGACGAACTCGCCCACCTCTCCTTCGACCACGTCATCACCGTCTGCGACCACGCATCCGAACACTGCCCGGTCTTCCCCGGAAACGCCCACCTCATCCACAAAAACTTCGACGATCCACCCCGGCTCGCTAAAAATGCCCGTTCCAGAGATGAAGCCCTTTCTCACTACCGCCGGGTACGCGATGAAATCCGCACCTTTGTAACCTCCCTACCCGAACAGCTCACCTGAAAAAAGGCGAGACCGGAATCTTCCAGTCTCGCCTTCCTCAAAATGATCTGCCTCCAATTCATCCCGCCAGAATCTGATCCACCGCTTCCTTCTCTTCTGTTGTCAATTTCCACGCCACCGCCTGGGCATTTGCCGCTACCTGTTCCGGCTTCGTTGCCCCAGCAATAACCGAACTCACCGCCGGGTTGGCCAGCAACCATGCAAACGCCAGATCCAGCATAGAATGATCCCGCTCTTTTGCAAATGCCTCCAGCCGCTCCAACCGGTCAAAATTTTCATCGGATAACATCCCCCGGTCATTCTCCGCCAACCGTGTCCCCTCCGGTGCGGTTTCACCCCGCCTGTATTTCCCCGTCAAAAATCCACTCGCCAGTGGGAAATACGGTAAAATCCCGATACCATACGATTTAGAGAAGGGCACCAGTTCACGCTCTGCATCCCGATTCAACATATTGTAATGCGGCTGCACGCTCGAAAATGCTGTCCACCCCCTTGTCCGAGAAATCCAGATGGCCTCGCACACCTGCCAGGCCTGAAAATTCGAACACCCGATATACCGTATCTTCCCCTGGTTCACCAGCAAATCCAGCGCATGCAATGTCTCTCCAATAGGCGTATTGGCGTCCGTCATGTGGATCTGATACAGGTCAATATAATCCGTCCCTAAACGCCGCAGACTATTCTCCACTTCGCTCAAAATATGCTTCCGAGAATTCCCCGCCAGATTCGGCCCTTCGCCCATCCGCCCGGAAACCTTCGTAGCAATCACAAACTTCTCCCGCTGCCCCTT
>JAQCGA010000585.1 GCA_027619145.1 bacterium
CGGTACAAAAGCCCTGATCTGCTGGGGCCCGTTGAAGAGATGGCAGCCGCATTTTCTGTGAAAGAGGATGTGATACGCATCTCCCAGCTTACGGGACGAGCGGGTCGTTCAGATTTCTCTGCGGTGGGGCGTCTGGAGGGTGCACTGGCCTGGGGGCTTACGCCTGAAAATGAGAAGCCCCCCCGGCCGTTCCTGGTGCTGGATATCACATCGCGTGTGCTGGATTTAGACGAGATGATTCCCGTTGTTGTGTCCGGGCAGGCCAATTTTTCCAACCCGGGATGGACGCTGATCACACCCGCCTACGGAGCGGTTGAAGTACAGGACCTCACTTCACCCGTGTTGTGGCTGGTTCGAACTGCAAATGCTCGGAGTGAGGTGCAGGTTGGTGAACTGAAGAGTGACGGAGTTCACTACAGGAACTTACGGGCAGATGCCCTGGCACAGGATGGGTTGCTGAGACTGGATAATGTGCACGCTGGATTGTTTGGCGGCACCATGAAAGCTCAGGTTGAAGTAGATGCACGGCCAGCCAGTGGCACGTTGCCGGTTCGGGCTTCGGTGGGGATAGACAGTGTGCAGGCCGGTGGGATGCTGGGGAAGTTTATGAAGTGGCGTTTGCCCTTGCAGGGGCGGATGGGGCTTTCGCTTACGATGGACGGGAAGCTGGATTCTACGCTGGAATTGGTAGAAAAAGATATTCAGGCGGAAGGTGTGGCAGGAATGGAGGAAGGTAAGCTGGTAAACTGGAGTGCGTTAAAAGAGATGGGCACGCATGTGGGCCAGCTTGGGTTTCTGGATTTTAACGAGGTACTCATCCAGTCTTTACTGGCACCTTTCAAGATAGAGCATAGTCGAATTTTCTTGAATGAACTAAAGATGAACGCTGCCGGATTGGCCTGTCGGTTGAACGGTTCAGCGGGAATAGATGGTAGCCTGGATTATACGCTGGATGTGGATCTTCCGGCTTCGCGGCTGAATGTGGGGGGCGTGAATTTGGGGAGTGCGCTGGGTTCGTTTTTTGGCGGAGGGGCAAGCGCAATGATTCCGTTACGTATCCGCATTGGAGGGACGGCAGACCAGCCTCAGGTGAAAGCAGATTTACAACCGGCTGGAAAGACGCAGGCAAAAGAAAAAGAGGTAGAAGTTCGGGACAGGTTAAAAGAAAAAGGGAAGGGGTTGCTCAAGAAATTGTTTTGATGGCGCAATACAATGGAGCGTTCAGAGGAAGGTGCAGGCCGCAATTTTGCGGCCTGCTTTTTTTGTGGAGGTCAACCAGATACAAGGGGACAGATTCGGTTGTTTGTATCAGGTTGTGTCGGAAAGTGGAATGAAGAGGCAGAAGGTGCTGCCGTTGGGCGGTTCGCTCTGGAGAGTGATATCGCCGTCATGGGCGTGGGCAAGGCTGCGTGCCAGAGCCAGGCCCAGGCCGGTACCCTCGTGGCCGCGATCCAGGCCGCCGTCACCCTGTTCGAAGAGGTTGAAGATGCGTTCCTGGTCATCTGGAGCAACACCGGGCCCTGTATCCGTTACGGCAATGTGTAGCCACCGGGCTTTGCTGGCCGGGTGTGTTCCGGCGGTGTCTGGCAGTGTGGGCATTGGACCAATCTTACCGGACAAGGTGACGGTGCCGTTTGCAGGTGTAAACTTGATGGCGTTGTCCAGAAGCAGTTCCAGGGCTTTGCCACAGATATCCACATCTGCAATGATCGTGCTTGCTGTAGCCGGAGATTCACAGATGAGTTCGATCTGTTTGTCTGTAGCGATAGGCCGGAATGGTCCCAGGCTGGTTTGTAGAAAGTCGGCGAGAGCGAATTGTGTGGGCTCCACGCGCAGGTCTCCGCTTTTCAGCGTGGAGAAGCGCATCATATCTTCGAACATGCTCAGCAGGCGCTGGGCTCCACCCTGGATATTTTCCAGGTAGCGTACCTGTTTGTCTGTGAGGTTTTCCAGGGTCGCATGCAGAATCTGGCAAAATCCCAGAATGTGCCCCAGTGGTGTGCGTACCTCGTGAGACATGCCATGGATGAATTCTGTTTTGAGCCGGTTGGTTTCTTCCAGGCTGTGTAAGAGGGAGCGGTTTTCCAGGAGGAGCCGCCGTCGTTCTATGCCGTTTCGCAGGGTTTGAATCAGGCGTTCCATATCTACGGGCTTGGAAAGGTAATCGTAGGCACCCAGGCGCAGGGCCTCTACGGCGCTTTTCATGTCGCCGTAGCCTGTGAGAATGACAACCTGGGTATCCGGCGAACATTTCCGGGCTTTGCTGAGTAGATCCATTCCGTTGATGCCGGGCATTTTGAGATCGGTGAGCAGAAGGGCTGGCTGGTGCGCTTCCAGGTATGGCAGGGCCTCGTCGCCACTTTCACACGCGTGTACCTGAAAACCGGAGACCTCAAGCGTTTCGGTCAAAATGCTCAGAATGTTCACTTCATCGTCTACGAGGAGAACGTCGGTGGACATAAAATTACCTGGGAATATTACGGTTGGACCGAACCGCGCAGGGTGTTGAAGACGTGGAAATATTCCGGGAATGTTTTGTTTACACAGCCGGGGTCGCGAATGATAACGCCGGGAGCTTTAAGGCCAACAAGCGAGAGGCTCATGGCCATTCGGTGGTCGTCGTAGGTGTCCAGTTCGGCTGGCCGGATTTTTGTAGCAGGATAAACCGTGAGTCCGTCTGGCCGGGTGTCTACACGTACGCCGAGTTTGCCCAGTTCGGTAGATAGGGCGGCGAGGCGGTCTGTCTCTTTGATTCGTAAATTGGCAACGTTGCGTACGGTAACCGGGCCAGATGCAAAAGGAGCGATGGCGCAGAGCGTTTGTACCACATCGGGCATCTCATTCAGGTCGATATCGATGCCGGATAACTGGGCCGGTCCCTGGACCTGGATCCCGTCTGGATAGGTTTGTACGGTGCAGCCCATTTGCTCCAGGACGCGTATGAAGCCGACGTCGCCTTGTGCGGAGTTTGGCAGGAGGCTGTGGACTTTTACGCGTCCTCCGGTAAGCGCGGCAGCAGCAAAAAAATACGAGGCATTTGAGGCGTCCGGTTCCACGCGGTAGGTGCAGGCGCGGTACCTCTGGCCAGATTTGACGTGGAAGGTTTCGTAGGCGTGGTTGGTGACCTCTACACCGAAGGCGCGCATGATATCCAGGGTGATGTCAATATAAGGTTTGGAGACAAGTTCGCCCTGAACGCGGATTTCTACGTCGGTTTTTGCATATGGAGCCACCAGGAGCAGCGCGGTGAAGTACTGGCTGCTTCGGTCTCCGGGCATCAAGGTTTGCCCGCCATGCAGTCCTGTGGCGTGTATGATGACCGGTGGACAACCGTTGC
>JAQCGA010000586.1 GCA_027619145.1 bacterium
GCCAATATGCGCGTATGACACTTTCGGCCACTCTTCTGGATGATTTCAGGAATTCGATCCCGGACAAGTTTGTTATACTGGATCATTCTTACATATCCCAGTTGCAGAAGCGGTATTCTTTTTTGGCCCAACAGCAAAGGCGGGCGAGGCATGCCTCGCCCCTACACCAATGTGAAAGGCGGTTGAAATCCGGGCCTGTATGAGGGCGCTAGCAGATTCATAACTTATCCCCACCCCTGTTCCGCTTTCTCTTCATCCTCTTCTGGAACCTGCCTGTCTTCTTCTGCGGTGTTCAACCACGTAATCATCGCATCTACGGCTTCGTTTGTCTGGTTGCCCAGGAGGGGACGGAGGTGTGCGCGCAAGGCGGGCAGGTCGCCGGGTTGAAGGGTGAGGGGTGTACCGGGTGGCGGTGCGGGTTCGCCGAAGAGCTGGGCTACGGATACGTCCAGGGCGCGTGCAATTTTTCGGACGAGGTCTGCGGTGAGGCGGCGATTTCCGTTCTCCAGGAGGGTGTAGAATGGGCGGGAGATGCCTACTTTTTGGGCCACGTCTCGGGCGCGCAGGCCTTTTTTTTCTCGGATGTTGCGGATGCGGGTGCGGATTTCCATTGGATTGTCCTCATGGCTACTGTTTCAGGCTGAAACACTCGAATCAAAAAAACGGGTGACTGTAGCCTCCGGGCTGGAGCTGTTAGGAATGTAAAGGATAAATTGGAAAAGGGGGCCTGTCAATGAGATTTTGGGGAAGGTTAGCTGCGTTGGAATGGTGGGTCTAGGGGGGTGAAAAAGGGGTGTGTTGATGTTGTGAGTACTGTATATTCCATTGATTCAAAGCCAGGTGAATGGTGTTTGCGAAACAAGGTGTAGACTTTGACAGGTCTGGGGATTTGCGGAGGAGGTATTTATGGCGAAGCTGTACTCGGAGTTAAATGAGGAATTACGGGTGTTTATTGCGGCACAGAAGATGTTTTTTGTTGCAACTGCACCCGTCGAAGGGCGGGTGAATCTGTCGCCTAAGGGGATGGATACGTTGCGATGTCTGGATGATCGAACCGTGGCGTACCTGGATGTGTCCGGTAGCGGGAATGAGACGGCAACGCACGTGCAGGAAAACGGGCGGATGACGATGATGATGTGTGGGTTTTCGGAACAACCGTTGATTCTGCGGTTGTACGGAAAAGGGCGCGTGGTCCACAAAGAATCGGCGGCATGGGCAGATTTGTATATGAAGTTTGAACCTTTGCCCCGGGTGCGGCAGATTTTTGTGCTGGAGATTGAAGCGGTACAGACGTCGTGCGGGTACGGGGTGCCGGTGTACGAATTTAAAGAAGATCGTGAAATTCTGAGTAAGATTCCCGTAGAAAAATAATGGGGTGAGGGCCGGGTTCACAGGTGAAAGGTGAGGGAGTAGATATGCCGGAGCTTTCGGTTTCGAGCTGGAGTTTGCACGGGGTGCTGGGCGAGGTGCGGTACGAGCGGACAGGAGATGGGTTGATCCGGCTGGCGGGTGGGGCAGGGGGAGGCGTAACGCTGCTGGATTTGCCAGGGCAGGTTGCGGACCACGGGATTGGGAACCTGGAGATCTGTCATTTCCATTTTTCCGGTATGGATGACCGGTACCTGGAAGACGTGCGGTTTGCGCTGAATGTGGCGAAGGTGAATTTTTTCAGTTTGCTGATTGATACGGGCGATATTACGCATCCGGATGCGGCCCGGCGTGAGGCGGATCTGGAGACGATTCGGGAGTGGATTGAAGTGGCGGGTCGGTGTGGCGCAGGGCATGTGCGGGTGATTGCCGGAGATTCTGAGGCAGGCCCCGAGACGATTCGGCAGAGTGCGAAGGCGCTACAGGAGTTGGCCCGGTTCGGAGCGGATTTCGGTGTGCGGGTGATGACGGAGAATTTTAAGAAGTTGACGCGGCGTCCGGCGCCATTGTTGGAAATTCTGGATCGGTGCGAGGGTGCTGTAGGGTTGTGTGCAGACTTTGGAAATTTTCCGAAAGAGACGCGGGAGATGGATCTGGAAGCGATTCTGGACCGGGCGGAATCGGTGCACGCGAAGCCGGAGGTTTCAGCGGAGGGGGAAATGGACCGAGAAGGGTTCCGGCGTTGTCTGGACCTTGCGAGAGCAGTGGACTTTGACGGTCCGTACGCGTTGATTGGGGACGGATGGGCGCAGGTTGAGGCGATTAAATCTGAAGTAGTGGCTTATCTTTAGACCGTTGGTTTTAAACCTGAAAGAGGGGTAACATGGCGACTAAATTTGCGTTTATGGGATTTCGACACGGACATATTCAGGATCTCTACAAACGGGCAATTGCACACGCAGACACGGAAGTGGTGGCGGCGTGTGAGGAGGACGAAGCAGCGCGGAAGGCGCTGGGAAAATCTGGGGCGGTGGAAATTACGCATTCGACGTACGCGGAGATGCTGGAGCAGGTGGATTGTGATGTGGTGGCCATTGGGGATTATTATACGCGGCGCGGCCCTGTTGCGATCCAGGCGCTGGAGGCGGGCAAGCATGTGATTGCGGACAAGCCGTTGTGTACAGAACTGGACGAAGTGGATCAGATTGAGGCGCTTGCCAGCAAAAAGGGATTGCGCGTGGGGTGTATGTTGACCATGCGGGATCATGGGCAGACGATTGGGGTGCGGAATTTGATTCAGGCGGGTGAAATTGGAGAGGTGCACGCGGTTTCGTTTGGGGGGCAGCACCCGCTGCTGCTGGGGTCGCGACCGGGCTGGTATTTTGAACAGGGTAAGCACGGAGGTACGATTAATGATATTGCGGTTCATGCAATTGATTGCGTGCCCTGGATGACAGGTTTGGAGTTTGAAACGGTGAATGCAGCTCGTTGCTGGAATGCGTTTGTGCCAGAGTTTCCGCATTTTAAGGATGGAGCGCAGATGATGTTGACGATGGGGAATGGGTGCGGCGTACTGGGTGACGTGTCGTATTTTATGCCGGATCGCGCAGGGTATTCGCTGCCGTTCTACTGGCGGTACACGTTCTGGGGGCGAGATGGGGTGATTGAAACGGCGACGACAACGAGAGAAATTAAGATTGCACGAAAGGATTCAGAGAAGGTGGAAACGCGGCCGTTGCCAAAGGATACGTCGGGTGGGTATCTGGAGGCGTTCTTGAAGGATCTTCGTGAGGAATCAGAGGAGGGAGAGCGGAACACGGCGGCGGTGATCAAAACGGCGCGGACGGTGTTGAAGATTCAGAAGGCGGCGGATGAGAATGGGCACGATGTGGTACTGTAAAGGCAGGTCTCACGCAAAGGCGCAAAGACGCAAAGGGAAACCGGTGGTGGGGTGGGGTGTTGTGT
>JAQCGA010000587.1 GCA_027619145.1 bacterium
AATATCAATGACCATCGAACCCACGGCATCTTCTACCGGTAAGCCTATACCAATAGCTGCAGCCATCGGTTCTTTAATCAGGTACACCTCCCGGGCCCCCGCCCTTTCAGCGGATTCGCGCACCGCACGCATTTCCACGGCAGTAACTCCCGAGGGCACGCAGATCACAATTCGTGGACGGACGAGAAGTTTATTCTTCTGCACTTTTTTTATAAAATGCCGAAGCATCTCCTCGGTCACATCAAAATCCGCAATCACGCCATCACGCAAAGGGCGAACCACTTCAATATCGGGATTTTCGCGCCCCATCATCTCCTTGGCTGCCTTGCCAATAACCAGGGGTTTGCCGCTCTTGCGATCCATCGCAACGATTGAAGGCTCGTCTATCACGATATTTTGACCCTTCACCCAGACCAGCGTGTTCGCCGTGCCCAGGTCAATACCGATATCGTTTGAAAGCCAGCCCGAAAAGAAAAACGCCATTGGTCTGTTCACCCTCCACCTGCGGGCCACGCAACACCATCCCTAGAAACGAAATCCATAGCGGACGAAATTGTCTGACCCAGGTTTTCTTGGTAAGCTACAATCTCTACGGCTGCATCCCGGAAGGCCTGTCAGATCCAATCCGGCGGATTTGCTTGATCGTAGATCGCACCAACTTCTCGCTCAGAACCAGTGCAGATCGCTCCTATCCCAACAAACGGTCCCTGCCTTCTCTGTACTTCTCCAGCGTCCTCTCAATAATATGTTCGGGCAACGCGGGGGCAGGCGGGGTCTTGTCCCAGTCCAGCGTTTCCAGGTAATCCCTCACAAATTGCTTGTCGAAACTATCCTGAGAACGCCCCGGTGCATATTGCGTCCGATCCCAGAACCGGGAAGAATCCGGAGAAAGGATTTCATCAATTAAGATAATCTTGCCATTGTGCAAGCCAAACTCAAACTTCGTATCTGCAATAATAATGTCTTTGCCCTCGGCGTATTCCCGAGCGCTCCTGTACACGCCCAATGTAAGATCTCGCAGCTTGTTTGCCAGGTCCGGTTCCACCACCTCGCACATCTGTTCAAAAGAAATATTCTCATCGTGGCCCGTATCAGCCTTGGTAGCCGGGGTAAAAATGGGCTGCTCCAGACGCACAGACTCCTGGAGGCCCTCAGGCAACGGTATCCCGCACACCTTGCCGGTCTTCTGATAATCTTTCCAGCCAGACCCAACCAGATAGCCCCGAGCCACACATTCAATATCAATTCGGTCCGCCTTGACAACCAGCATAGACCTTCCTTCGAGCTGGTCTCGAAAGGCCTGGAGGTTCTTGGGGTACTCATCCACATTGGCTGTAATCAAATGGTTGGGTACCAGCCCTGAAGTCAATCCAAACCAGAACAGAGACATCTCGGTAAGAATCTTTCCTTTGCCCGGAATGCCGTTGGGCATCACGCAATCGAACGAGGAAATTCGATCCGTAGCTACAATCAACAATCGATCGCCCAAATCGTACACATCGCGCACCTTCCCACGAGCAAAAACGGGAATTCCTTCCAGCCGGGTTTCCAACAATGCCGCTTCCATGAACCACCCTTTCAGAGGCTATGATGTCCCGCCGGTTCAGGCCACGCCCTCAATATATACGCGCCGACCCACTACCGACACTTTGCCTTCTGCAAACCATCGAATTACTTCTGCGTAGATCTTGTGCTCCACCTGCAGTACCCGGGCCGCCAGCGTCTCCGGGGTATCATTCTGGTGCACCTGTGTAGCCTCCTGCGCAACAATAGGCCCCTGATCATATTCGGCATCCACAAGATGCACCGTAACACCCGTAATTCGCGCACCACTCTCTAGAACGGCTTCGTGGACCCGCTGCCCGTACATGCCCTGCCCACCAAAAGCAGGCAACAGGGCAGGATGAATATTTAAGATTCGGTTCGCGTATTTTGCCAGAGTCGTTGGACCCAGTTTTTTCATAAAACCGGCCAACACCACTAGATCCACCCGGTGTTCACACAACACACCGGCAATGGCCCGGTCCAGAAGCGCAGGATCCGGGTGCGTATATGCGCTCAGATGCACTGTGGCAACGCCGGCACATCTGGCCCGTTCCAGCGCACGAGATCTGCTATTATTTCCAACCACAACCGCAACCTGTGCCGGAATCTCACCCGAGGCGCACCGGTCCAGAATGGCCTGGAGATTGGTGCCTCCCCCGGATGCCAGCACGCCCACGCGGAAAGGTTCCGGTTCTGCAAGATTAACCATAGCGTAGGAATTTGCCGAGCACGCAAATGCCCGACCCCGGAAGGAGTGAAAAAACAGCGTTGCTTGGGAGGGAGGAAGTTTTTAGGGGGAGCTACCACAAACCATCTGCCCGCTAATCGGGCAACGGAAAATTGATCTATACGCTTACGTTTTAAGGTGTTAGAGGCTGAACACGTTGAAAATAAACCATTCTCAGGCCAAAGTCAAGAAGTTTGCACCCTCCGATGAACACGGGCCTTTGAAGGAACAATACCGAAAATCAACTTGACAAACCCTGGCACAAACCTATAATTTAAACCGATGTTTGACAAAGACTTATTGCGAATACTTACTTCCCGAAAATTTGGAGGCACCTCTTGAAAATTCGCAAAGCCGTCATTCCTGCGGCGGGTCATGGGAGCCGAATGTTACCGGCAACCAAAGCCCTGCCGAAAGAAATGATGCCTATCGTGGATAAACCTGCAATCCAGTACATCGTAGAAGAACTGGTGGCAGCAGGCATTGAAGACATTCTCATTATCACCGGTCGCGGCAAAAGAGCCATTGAAGACCATTTCGACCGCAACATCGAAATTCACAATGCCCTGCACGAACGAGAAGATCTCCAGATGCTGGAAACGCTGGAGCGCATAGAAAAACTGGCAGACATACACTATGTCCGCCAGAAAGAACAACTGGGAACCGGACACGCCATCCTCAAGGCCCGCAAACATATTGGAGATGAACCTTTTGCGGTACTCTTTGGAGACGACCTGGTCGTTTCTGCCAAGCCATGCATTGGCCAACTGATGACACAATACGAAAAATACAGCGCTTCGATCCTCGCCGTAAAAGAAGTGCCTCCGGACCGAATCAGCAGTTATGGCGTCATCCAGGCCAAACAAATCAACGACGTCTATCTGGTAGAAGGCCTGGTAGAAAAACCATCTCCTGCAGAGGCGCCGTCGAACCTTGCCACACTCGGCCGGTATATTTTCGAACCGGAAATCTTCGATTTCCTGGAGAAAATTCAACCAGCCCCCAACGGCGAGTACCAGCTTACCGATGCCATTGAGATGAT
>JAQCGA010000588.1 GCA_027619145.1 bacterium
ATGTTAAAAATGGCAGGAGAACTGGCGCAGCAAACGCGCGCAGACCTGATTATGCTTGTGGCGGACTCTGAGGTGAGCCGCGCCGCTGTTCAGGCCCTGAACGAGGTATGCCAGGTTCTTGTGGTCACGCGTAGCAGTCGGTTTATGCAGGGTGTAGAAGAACTGGGTATCCGCCGGTTGCATTTTGACTTCGATGTAGACGATGCGGCCTATTTCGAGCGGGTACGTCAAGGGATTATCCTGGGCATGGAAGGCGGGTATATCCAGAAGGGCAACAAGCTGGTGTGCCTGGTGAACCTGATCCAACGTCGTGGCGTAGATGCAATGGTGGTGGTAGACACCAGCCAGGGATTTGAAGGATTTGACCCGGAAAGCGTGGCGGCTCTGGCCGGAGATCTTCCGATTGAAGTGGTGAAGGCGGTGCTGGATCTGGCTGTGGCCATAGGCCAGGAAGGCCGAGAGGGTGACCCTGTGGGCACGCTTTTTGTGCTGGGAGATTCAGACCGGGTGCTGGCCAATTCTCGGGTAATGACCTACGACCCTTTTCGGGGGTACAGTGAGCGGGAAAAGAACATTTGTAACCCGGACATTCGGGAGGGCGTAAAAGAGGTGGCCTTGATGGATGGAGCATTTGTCGTTCAAGATGATGGCGTGATTCTCTCGGGCTGCCGATATATCACATCGGACGTAAAAGGGTTTTCGTTGCCGAAAGGATTGGGTGCCCGCCATGTAGCTGCTGCGGCCATTACGAACAACACGCGAGCCATTTCAGTTGCTGTATCTGAATCCACCGGAACGGTACGGGCATTCAAGGGCGGAAAAATTGTTTTGCGACGAGATCCACCCCGGCGCAGTACCCGGTAATTCCGGCTGTTTGAGAGAAGGGGAAGATGGAAGTTATTGTTATTGGTGCAGGGCAAGCCGGAACCCATATTGCCCAGGTGCTGTCTCAAGAAAAGCACGATGTGACCATGATCGATGTGGATCGGGTCCGGTTGCGGCGGGCAGAAGAGACACTGGATATTCGTACGATTTGCGACCACGGTGCCAGCCCACAGGTGCTGGAAATTGCAGGGGCACCCGAGGCAGATCTGGTTGCGGCGGTAACCAATAGCGACGAAGTGAATCTGATTGCCGCGGTGACCGCCCGGCAGCTTGGGGCACGCAGGACAGCGGCTCGTGTCTATAACCAGGCTTACCATGGCGGCGGCAAGATTGAGTATCGAAATATTTTGGGTATCGATCTGATTATTTCTCCGCAGTCGCTTACGGCATTTGAAATTGCGAAGCTCATTGAGAATCCAGCGGCAGTCGCGATTGAGACATTTGCACGCGGTAAGGTGCAGATGCGACAGATGGTGGTGCGCGAAGATTCACCGGCTGCAGGCCGAAAGATTCAGGATTTGTTTCCGCCGGACCGCAACGATGGGGTGCTGGCGGTTTCGCTTTCGCGGGGCCAGGAGATCGAAATTCCGGGGCCGCAGGATCTGGTGCTGGCAGGAGACCAGATCACTGTGATTATGCCGCAAGGGCGTTCCGGCGATGTGCGTAAGCTGTTCAAGGATGTGGAAGAAGGCGCGGAGAGTGTGGTGATTGCCGGGGGTGGAACAACGGCGATGATGCTCGCGCAGATGCTGGAAAACCAGCGTCTGAATGTGACGTTAATTGAAGAACGGCGGGAACGTTGCGAGGCACTTTCGCGCGTGCTGGGGAAAACTCGGGTGATCCACGGAGATGCGACCCGTTTGTCTGTGTTGGAAGAAGAGCGGGTGGACAAGGCCGATGTGTTTGTTGCGTTATGCGGAAGTGATGAAGTGAACCTGATGTCTACGCTTCAGGCCAAAGAAATGGGCGTTGTTCACTCGGTGGTGGCTGTGAATCGGGTAGATTACGCGCCTCTTGTAGAGCGGGTGGGGATTAACCATGCGGTAAGCCCGCGAATTTTGACAGGCAACCGCATGCTGACGCTGGTGGGCCGCACAAATATTACCTCGATGGCACTGTTGCAGGGCGGAAAGGCAGAGGTTGTGGAGTTGAAGGCCGAGGCTGGTGCCCCGGCGGTCAACCGGGTCATTGGAGATGAGGTGCGTTTTCCCAAGGGGTCCATTATTGGATCTCTGGTCCGGGGAGACGAGGTGATTGTGCCGCGCGGCGGAGATACAATCTTGCCCGGCGACACGGTCATTGCGTTCGCGCTTTCGCAGGTGGTAGACGAACTGGGGGAAATGTTTTTCAGCCCTCGGAATCAATCCTGATGCGGCGGTCTGGTTTATGAATTATCGAACCGTTTTTAAGCTTGTCGGTGTGCTCGTCGTTGTGATTGGGCTCTCGATGAGCTTTTCGCTTTTCTGGAGTTTGTACCTGGGTGAGCCCGACGTAGAGGCCTTTTTGCTGTCGATTGGGATTTGTCTGGTGTGTGGGGGGATTTTGGCTGGGGTGGGTGCACGTAGCAAGGCACCGGTGCTGAACAAAGAAGGTATGGCCGTGGTGGGGTTGAGCTGGCTTCTGGCTGCTTTTTTTGGGGCGCTTCCTTTTTATTTTTCAGGTGCGACACCCAGTTTTGTAGATGCCTATTTTGAGGCGATGTCCGGGTTTACAACCACGGGATCCACCATTCTGACTGATATTGAGGTACTGCCCAAGGGGGTATTGTTCTGGCGCAGCTTCACGCACTGGTTGGGGGGCATGGGCATTGTGGTACTTTTCGTAGCGATCCTGCCCTATCTGCGTTCGGGGGGGAAGCAGCTTTTTAGATCCGAAGTTCCCGGACCTACAGCGGAGACGTTGCGGCCTCGCATTAGCGAAACCGCATCTTTGTTGTGGAAAATTTATGTGGGATTTACGGTGGCGCAAACGGTGTTGTTGTACGTGCAGGGCATGACGTTTTACGATGCGTTGTGCCATACGTTTGGAACCATGGCTACCGGGGGTTTTTCTACCAAGAATGCGAGCGTTGGGTATTATCATCACGTGGGGATCGACCTGACCATTATTGTATTTATGATTTTAGCTGGAACGAACTTCGGGCTGTATTTCCGTGTGATGCGTGGTGAGTGGCGTGCATTGACAGATGATCCAGAATGGCGGTTTTATATTGGGTTAATTGGCGTGGCCGTGGCGCTGATCACTGTAAATTTGCTCTGGGTAGGCGTGTACGAATATGCAGGACAGGCGCTCCGATACGCTTCATTTCAGGTTGTTTCGGTGATGACAACCACGGGGTATGGCACGGCAGATTTTGATGGGTGGCCGCCTTTTTCCAAGCTTATTCTGGTGGCGCTGATGTTTGTCGGGGGGTGTGCCGGGTCTACT
>JAQCGA010000589.1 GCA_027619145.1 bacterium
GAGGCTCTTATTGCGAGGTACGGGGCGGAGAGCAAAGAAATGGCCTGTGCGCTGGCTGAAGGGGTTCGCCGGATTGGGGGGACCACGTTGGGTCTGGCCGAGACGGGGATTGCCGGGCCAGTTTTGGGCCGGTCAGCCAAGCCGCTGGGATCTGCGTTTATTGCGCTTTCGGGACCTGAAGGCACGGTGTGCCGGTCTTTTGTATTTGAAGGAGGTCGGCAGGAGATTCGGCACTGTATTGTAGAAGAGGCGCTCTGGATGGGGGTTATTTATGCGGGGGGAGATTCTGAAAGATTGACATCTTAGGAGGTTGCAGGTGTACAGATTGTTCGTTTTTCAGGTGTTATGATGATGTTTTTGTGGCTATTTTTCAATCTATTATTGGAGTTTAATGCTTGACTTTGATTAAATTATGCTGTAATTTTAACTTTTAGACCGTACAAAGGTCTCCTTTCATTCTCTACCCATTGAGCTGATTTTAGAGGCGAAGATCCGGAGGCTGCGGTCTTCGTTTTTTTGATGATGGATCCAAATCCAATCCAGGAGTATGTATGGCAAAAGAAGAAAAGGTAACGTTAGACGGTACAGTGTCGGATACACTGCCCGATGGGCAGTATATGGTTGAAGTAGAAGGTGGACACGAGATTTTAGGGTACACTTCAGGCAAGATGCGGCGGTTCAATATCCGCGTGCTTGTTGGTGACCGTGTGACTATTGAGACGTCGCCGTACGATTTGAATCGTGGGCGAATTATATGGTTGCACAAACTTCCTCCGCAGGATGATGCTGCTGCTGCTGCTGCCCGGAAAACAGGCGGAAACCGCCCCCGGAAGCGTCGTCGGTAAGGCGAGTAGATGGTTTCAAGCTTTTCTCAGTTTTAATTTTTTCTTTGTCAATTTTTGTCCATCGGATAGGCTGCCCTCCCGCCGATGTTTTTTGAAACAGGGTTTTGTATTACTGGTTGTTCTAAATTTTCTCGAGATCTGTAGGCCGGCTTCCATTGTGAAGCCGGTTTTTTTTATTGTTTTTTTGAAAGGAAGTCACGAAATTTTTCGATTTCTTTTTCCAGGACAAGCGTCGTGTCTTCTGCTGTAGTAAGGTTTTCGTTGTGTCCGTTTTGCTCCAGGCGAGAAGCTGTTTCAAAGATGATTTTTGCACCCAGATTTCCGGCTGCCCCTTTGAGGGTATGGGCCGCCTGGGCGAGTGCTTCTGGATCAGACTGTTGCAAGGCCTGGCGGATGTGGGAAAGATAAGTAGGACTTTCTTGCAGGAAGAGATCGAGGAGCTCTTTCAGGAGGTCCTCGTCACCGCCGACGCGTTCAAGGGCCTCTTCATAGCTGAAGATTTCCTGTTCGGTTTGGGCCGGTTGAACGTCTGTCGGGGGAACTGCCAGTTCTGCAATGGTTTTGAAGAATTCATCTCGTTTTATGGGTTTTGAGATATAGTTGTCCATGCCAGCTTCTATACAGCGCTGCCGGTCGCGTTGCATGGCGTGGGCGGTCATGGCAATAATGGGAAGGTGGGCTCCGGTTTGTGCCTCTTTTTTTCGGATGGCCCGGGTAGTTTCCAGGCCGTCCATTTCGGGCATTTGAATGTCCATCAGGACCAGGTCGAAGGTTTCTTTTTCTAAACGGGCAAGCGCCTGCTTTCCGGTTTCTACGGTGGTTACTGTATGCCCCTGTTTTTCAAGCAGGCGGAGGGCCAGGCGGCGGTTAATGGGGTTGTCTTCGGCAACGAGGATGTGCAGTGCGTGGCTCTGAAAGGATTGCTGATGCAGATTTGGATCGGGGAGAGGTTCTGGCTCTGGCTTGGGAACACTTTCAGGGGTACCGAAAGCGGTGAGAATCGCATCGAGCAGGGCGGATTGCAAAAGGGGCTTGGTCAAATGTGTTGAAATCGCCAGGTCTTGTGCGCGGGAGACGCTTCCGGTATCGAGGGTGGAAGTGAGTAAGATGAGTTTGGCGGCTGCATATGCCGACCGCTGTCGGATTTCTCGGGCCAGTTCCAGGCCGTTTGTATCGGGCATCATGAAATCCAGCAAAATGAGGCTGAAGGCATCGCCGGTTTCAGCTGCCAGGTCCATTGCTTCCAGAGCTTCTTGAGCGCCTGCTGCAGAAGCTGAACGCATTCGCCAGTTCGAGAGGATTTCTTCCAGGATGCGGCGGTTGGTGGTATTGTCGTCTACAATCAGGACTCGTAACCCATCCAGATCTTCTGGGAGGGCAGGTGCGGTGCGTATGCCAGCGGTGTCAGACAGGGAAAAAGAGGCATTAAAATGGAAGGTGCTCCCTTTTCCGGGGTCGCTTTCGGCCGTTCATCATTTCGACGAGTTGAGAGGAAATGGTGAGGCCCAGGCCTGTTCCGCCGTACTGGCGCGTGGTGGACCCGTCTGCCTGGGAAAATGCATTAAAAATTTCTTTTTGCTTTTCTTTGGGTATTCCAATCCCGGTGTCTGTGATGGAGAAGTGCAGGCAGGCGTTTTGGGTATTTTTGGATTCTGTTGCCACCTGAAGGACGACCTCGCCTTTTGCTGTGAATTTGACGGCATTGCCCAGCAGGTTCACCAGGATTTGCCGCAGGCGACCAGAATCACCCACGAGGAGGTCCGGAACGTCCGGATGGATGCGGCAGGCCAATTCCAGGTCCTTCTGGTGTGCTTTGAGGGCGATCAGGTCCAGGGTGTCTGCCAGTGTACTTTTGAGGGAGAAGGGTTCGTTGTCGATCTGGAATTTTCCAGCTTCAATTTTGGAAAAGTCCAGGATGTCGTTTAGCAGGGTCAGGAGGGCGCTTGCGGAAGTCAGGACGGTTTCTAAATATTCTCTTTGTTCGGTTGTGAGGCTGGTGTCCAGGGCCAGTTCTGTCATGCCAATTACACCGTTCATGGGGGTGCGGATTTCGTGGCTCATGTTGGCCAGAAATTCACTTTTGGCCCGGCTGGCCGCTTCTGCTGCTTGTTTCGCGTTTCTTAATTCTTCTTCCGCCTGTTTGCTCTCGGTAATATCCCGTGCGGCCGCATAAAGTAGTCCATCTTCCACAGAAGGAGACGCGGTCCACGAAATCCACCGATACGATCCGTCTTTGCACTGGTAGCGATTTTCGAAATGGATGGTTGTTGCGCCGGTAGCCAATTTTTCGACTTCGGCCAGGGTTGCCGGGCGGTCTTCAGGGTGCACAAACTCGATAAATGGTTTCGATTGAAGTTCTTCTGTGGTATACCCAAGTGTTTTTTCGAACGCGGGGTTCAGCCGTTTGAAATAGCCATCTAATCCTGCAATACCGAGCATGTCGATGGAAAGTGTAAAAAACTG
>JAQCGA010000590.1 GCA_027619145.1 bacterium
GCGGGAATCCAGGGTTTTCCGACAATGGATTCCCGATAAAAGCACTCGGGAATGACGACAGGGAAATAGGTATAGAATTTTCTTGAAAGACCAGTACGTGAGTGCGTTTGGTTTCCAGACATCTCTTTTATCCTTGTTTGTTCCAGACATCTGTTGCGCGTTCAAAAAAGTTGTCGGCTACGAGTTCGTGAGCGCAGTTGGTGAGGATGACGTGGATGCCGTTGCGGACGTAGTTCAGGGCATCTTCGCATTCGTCGGCCCAGAAGAGGTTGCAGATGAGGCCCGCGTTGTGGGCCTGCTGGATTTGTTCCGGGGTGACCGCTCGGAAGAACTGGAGGCGTTCGCAGGCAAAAGATTGGGCGGTTTCGATCATGCGGACGGGTTCTTTCTGGTGGGCGAGACAGGCGCGGGGAATTTCCGGGGCGTATTCGCAGGCAATGCCGAGGGCTTCTTCTGTACCCAGGGCGAGGTAGGCAATGTCCGTTAACGCGCGTTCGCGGAGGAGGTCGCAGATGGATTTCAGGAAGACGCCGTCCGGGCCGGGGTCTTTGATGTGGATGTTCAGGGCGACTTTGTTGTCCATCAGGTCCAGGACTTCTTCGAAGCGGGGAATGGGTACGCCGCGCCAGCGTGGGTCACAGGGGGTTCCGGCGTCGAGGCGTCGGATGTCTGCCCAGTCCAGGGTGTCGATGTGGCCTTCGCCGGTTGTGGTGCGGGAAAGGTCCGGGTCGTGGCAGACAACGGGAACACCGTCCCGGCTGGGGCGCAGGTCGAGTTCGATTTCCTGTACACCGGCTGCCAGGGATGCTGCAAAGGCGGGCAGGGTGTTTTCGGGGCAGGCGTGGCTGATGCCCCGGTGGGCGCACAGGCGAGGGAAAGGGGTCTGCGAGACGGTGTGTCGGGAGTCCTGGGCGGGACGGTAGAGGGTGGGTCTGCGGCGGCGTTCCATCAGGTCTCGGTGTTCGGTGTCGGGCTGGCCGTGGGAGGCGGGTTTGGTGAAGCGTTTGGTGGGATCCAGTTCGCCGACGAAGGTGCCCACCACGGAACCGGCCTGGAGGAGGAGGATACCATCTGGTCCTGCGATGAGGGATTGCCCGCCCCGGTCTGACGTGGACATTGCATAGCTGCTGCGGGCGAGGTACGCGCCGCTGTCCAGTGCGCGGGTCTGGGAGATGAGGTAGATGCGTTGTGCGGTTTCAGAGCGCTGGTAGCTGGGGCAGAGGATGAGGTCGGTTTGTTGTGCAGCCAGTGCGCTGAAGTATTCGGGGAAGTAGAGGTCGAAGCAGACGGCGAAGGCGAGGCGGGCACCGGCGTATTCGAAGGGTTCGATGTTTGAGCCGGGGTGGATGCCGAGGTCGTTTTGTTCGGTTTCGGTGAGGTGGACTTTGTCGTAGTGGGCAAGGAGGTTGCCGTCTGGTCCGAAAAAGAGAGAGCGGTTGACCCAGTGGGGTCCGTGGGTCTGGACGGTGCCCAGGGCGATTGCACTTTTGAGGCGTGTGGCCGAGGCTTTGACGGCTTTGAGAAAGCGGTTGCCCTGGTCGGCCGAGAAGGTGCGGAGGAGATCCGGGTCCTGAATGCCGGGGACTGTGGCATATTCCGGCAGGAGGACGAGGTCTTGCTGATTCGGCTCGAGTGCGTCCAGACGCCCCTGCATCCAGGCGATGCATTGTTCGGCGGCTTCTGCGGTTCCGCTTGCAGGATACGGGGGCTGGAAGAGACAGATTTTCATGGGAATTCCCCGAGGGTGTGTGCAGATCTATCGGTATTGCTCCAGGTCGCCTTTGTATTCCAGGCCAAGGACTTCACGCGAACGGGCAACGTTGCAGGTTTTATCCGCTTCGGGCGTGCCCACGATGTGGAAGATGTCGAAGGTGATTTCTGTGGTTTCCAGGGCGAGCCGGGCGGCCTGGGCCAGGTCGTGACGGCAGACCCAGCCTTCCCGGTGGGGGCGGGCTTCGGTGCCGAGTTGTTCGCGGTACCGACCAATGCCCAGGCGGCTGTCCACAATGTAGTCCGGGCGCAGGACGATGATGGACGTGTCGAAGGCGTCGTGGTACTGGCGGCACATTTCTTCCTGGAGGCGTTTGGTAACGGCGTAGAGGCTGCCGTCCGGCCGGCGTACGTCTGCGGTAAAGAAGACGCCTTTGGGGTGGATGGTCTGGCAGGAGCCGATATGTACAACGCGTTTGATGCCGCGCTGGTGGGCGGATTCAAGTACGTTCCAGAGTCCCCGGATGTTTACATCGAAGGGGAGGGGATCGTGGACGCCGTACGCGCCGGGTTTGGTGGAATGATATACGGCTACGTGTAAGATGGCGTCCATGCCTTCGGTGGCGCTGTGGACCGTGTCGAAATTTGCGATGTCTCCGTGGATGGCTTCTCCGGCCCATTCCCCGTCCAGGTCGTTCCAGGAGTTCCAGGCGTCAGGGCTGTAGTCGAAGGCGCGGACGTTGTGATTTTCAGAGAGGTTGGTGAGGGCGGCACGGCCAAGCCAGCCGGCAGCACCGAAGAGGGCGATGTTCATTTTGTTGGGCTCCTGGTAAAAGCGGTGTCGCGCAAAGCGCAAAGGGAAACCGGTGGTGTTTCGAGGTGTTGCGTAGGGGCAGGCCCCCGTGCCTGCCCGGATTCTGATTTTCGGGAAATGGGTGTCACGCAAAAGAAAAGACAAAAAGCAACCACAGATCAAAATGGATACACACCGATGCGGGGGAATGCGCCCACTGGGATACGTGGGTTGGATTGGGTAGGGGTGGACCTGTGTGTCCACCCGCCTGGAGATCGAACCGTTTATGGATGAAAAGGCGATCTCCACAAACAAGGTTTCCGGCGCACAAGATAGGGCGTGAACGTTGTTTGGCAAGTGGATTTTTGGGGACTTTGGGAAGATGTGGGTAGTTGCGATTGTAATTCTGCGCTGGGATTTGGAGGAAAGGTCAAGGGGCGTGGCCGATGTTTTACAGGTTGTTGGGGATGTGAAGACTGCGGATTCAGAGATTGATCTGGTGTTCGATAAAAAAGCTCAGCGGAGTTCGTCCAGGACCGTTTCGGCCATCAGATTGCCCATAAATTCATAGCCTTTTTCGTTGAAGTGACAGTCCTCAGGTAACTGGTATTCGTCAAGCCGGGGTGTGATTGCGCGGTTTAAATCCAGAATGGGAATGTTCTGTTCTTTCATGAGCGTATTTGCAATTTTGTTCAGGCGATCGATCGATCCTTTTGTTTGTTCATTGACGCTGTCCGGTACCGGGGTGGTGGTTACCCAGACGAGTTTTGCGCCTGTGTTTTTGAGGCGGCTGGTAATCTGGG
>JAQCGA010000591.1 GCA_027619145.1 bacterium
AAAAAACCCGGGCTTCCCCCCCTGCGTAGGGTTGCCTTCTGGCACAGAAGCTCTGGAGAGAGAGTTTGTCTTTGCTGCGCCAGGGGTAGACCTGTTCGGTCGTCTCTTGTTTTAGCAAGCTTCGTACCACATAAAACCAACCCTCCTTATATTTTCCTTAAGATATTGAAAAATAAAAGAATAAATAATTATCTTCTCGGGCGTATTTTCGTTCATATTCTGCCTGTACTCGGAAAAATTTCCCGCATCCAGCTTCCGCCATGACCCGATCCGACCCTCATGCATCTTCCAGCGGCGTCCCAGATTCTCAACTGGGCTTACGCCTTGCCCAAACCGTGCTCGGCCTGGTGCCGCTGCTGCTCCTGCCGGGTGTGGACGAGTTTACCCTCCTGCCCAAACTTCTGGCCTTGCAACTGGCTGCACTGGTAGCAGGCGCTTTCTGGGCCTTCCGGCTTCGGGGACAGTACGTGCTTTCCTCGGCCGTCTACCTGCCCGCCCTGGTCCTTCTCTTCGTGTACGCCGCCTCGGTCTTCTGGGCCATCAACCCCTTCCGATCCACGTACGATCTGTCTAAAAACCTCAGTTTCTTCCTGTTCTTTTTTATCCTCCATCAGACCTTGCGCCCCGCCCATTTACCTGGAATTCTCCGCATCAGTGCAGCCGTTGGCCTCCTGGTCGCCCTGTTGGGCATCGGCGAATACCTGGGCTTCGTTCCCGGCTGGATCCCCTCCACCGGCCGCCCCAGCGCCACCTTCGGCTACCGGAATCTGGCCGCCTTTTACTTGATTGCGAATCTCCCGCTTGCCGGCCTCCTGTTCCTCACGGCAAATCGCCCAAGCGATCGCCTGCTTGGGAGCGCTTCTGCGGCCCTGATGTTTGTCTTCCTCCTCTATACGCGGACGCGTGGCTCCTGGGTGGGCCTTCTCGGTGCTACGGTTCTGGTTCTGGGCGTCTGGACGCTGGTTTCCAGGAAAAGCCTGCTGGAAGACATAAAAAACGTCTTCGACCGCCGCGCCCTTCTTCTGGGAGGTCTCGCACTGCTCGTGGTAGCAGCCCTGGGACCCCTCAATCCTGGCTTCCAGGAACACCACACCCAGCGTTTTGACGAAAAAAAAGCCGATCTCACCTCGGCCGCCTCTTCCATTTTCAAAAAAGGCGGTGACAGAGACCGGTTTTATATGTGGCAAAAAACACTTCTGATGATCCGGGACAACCCAATCCTGGGCGTGGGCTTGGGCAATTGGGAATTGGCCTACCCGCCCTATGACGGCGGCAAGTTGATTCAGCCAGAACACAATCCCTTGCGTCCCCACAACGATTTCCTCTGGATCTGGTCCGAAACTGGAACCCTGGGGTTGCTGGCTTATCTTGCACTACTCGGAATTTTCTTCCGCAGCGCCATCTCCCTGTTCCGCAACGGCGCAGATATGCATTCTCGCCTCTGCGCTCTCATGTTCTCCATCTCGCTTTTTTCTGTTGTTGGAGCTGGTTGTTTCAGTTTTCCCAGGGAACGGATTCCTCCGTCAATGCTTTTCTGGTTCGCCCTGGCTGCCGTTGCCATGCTAAACCAGCCGACAGAATCCTCTGCCTTTTCCCGGCGCACCAGCCGATGGATTGTTTTGCTCGTACCGTTTTTGCTTCTGTTTTGCCTCTCGATCACAGCCCTGCGCACCGGCTTCGATTATTATTACGTCAGACAAACCCTGGCGTTCAAACAGAAGAACTATCCCGCAATGGTCTACTACGGCCAACAGGCCCTGCGCCTCGGTCCTTTCAACCACCAGGCATTTATTATGAAAGGGGAAGGCCACCTGGGCTTGAAAGAATACGATCTGGCTGAAAAGAATTACCGTCTATGCCTGACCTACCACCCAAACTTCTCCAACGCGGTAAGCAACCTCGGCCTCCTTCATGACAAAAAAGCGCAACTGGACAGCGCGCTGGTGTATTATCGCAAGGCCCTCGTTATGGCCCCGTTACACTATACGGCCCGCTATAACATGGGCACCGTGTTTCAGCGCCAGAACCAGCAAGATAGCGCCATGGTCGCTTACCGCCAGGCATACAGGCCACACCGGGCCCAGCCATACGTAAACCTGGGCGTCATCTACCTGGAGAAAAACCAGCCGGACAGCACCCTCGCCATTTCACTCCGGGCGGTCAATGCAGGAGTGCCGGCAATTGAGGCGTACCTCAACCTGGGCCGCGCCTACGTGGATCTGCACCGATATGAAGAAGCGGTGGAAGCCTACCTGAACTTCCTTGCCCTCTACAAAGGGACCGAATCTGAATATGTAACTGCGGCAAGAGAAGAACTGGCCGGGGCTTATAGTGCACTTGGAATTCAGGCCCACAACCGGGGGCAACTGGACCGTGCAGTTGAACTGAACCGTACGGCACTGCACTACTGGCCAGACAGCGCCATCATCTGGTTCAACCAGGGGAATGTCCTCCGTGCCAAAGGAGCCTGGAGTGACGCCGTGCGAACCTATCAAAACGCCCTGGCACAGGACTCCACCTCCGCCGATACGCACAACAACCTGGGCCTGGCATATGCCGAACTTCGCCAGTACGAGCAAGCCCTGGATGCCTACCAAAAAGCCTTGCACTTGAAACCGGACCAGCCTATTGTCTATTACAACATTGGGCAGATCTATGCCGCACAGCAGAAACGTACGCTTGCCCGAAAAGCCTACAGAAATTTCCAAACACACTGGAAAGGGGATCCCGCCACACTGCAGTACCACCTTGGAAACGCCTATAAAGGCCTGGGGGATCTCCCAGCTGCTCTGGGTGCCTACGAACAGTACCGCAAGCTCCAACCCGAAGATCCTCTTATATACTATTATATTGGACAGATCCAGGCAGACATGGGAAACAGACACAAGGCAATCGAAGCGTACCGAGGATTCCTCAAACGCTGGCAGGGCGATCCCGCACAGGCCGAAGAGGTGCGCCGCATCATTGACCAACTCTCCACCCCATAATCCGATGAAAACGAACGCTGCCAATAAGTACCTCCTTCCTGAAGGTCTGTGGGCTGCCCTTTTTTTGCTCACACCCCTGGTGTACCACGGCCAGGTCTACGATGGGGTCCTCCTGCCGAAACTGCTGGTCTTCCAGATCTGCGCCCTGGCACTCCTCATCTGGTGCTTCAAATGCAGGCCTGTTATTGTTTTTCCTCAGGGATTTTTCGCAGCGCTTTTTGCCTACCATCTTCTCGCAGTCTTATCCGTAGCCCAGTCGGTCAATCGAACAGAAACCGTAGTACAACTCTCGCAGTATCTCACAGTGG
>JAQCGA010000592.1 GCA_027619145.1 bacterium
TTGAACGGCTCGAAGAACAGACCAAAACCATCTCCCTCAAACTGCTGGAACTCAGCGGCAGCGGCTTCGTCATTTCCGGTAGTGAGGACATAAAATCCAATGACCTTCTCCGAATTAAATGCGGCGGCTATCCCGGCATACTCGAAAAAAAAGTAGCACGAGCCGTGCGTACCCATTCGCGCTACGCCAACTTCAAATTCCTCAAACTGCCTCCAGGAGACCTGGATGTACTTCTGCGGTATATTACATCCCGGATCTCGACAACAGATTTCCTGAAGAAAACGGGCGAATCTACTCTCACGCACGATTAATACTTCGTACCCGTACATCAAAAGGCCCCGGTTCATTTTCCTCTGAACCGGGGCTGCGTTTGCCTTTTGAGAACACCTCTTCCATACTCACACCACACCATACCACCCGTACTGTTCCTTCGGCACCAGCACAAAATTATTGCGCACGGCCGGGTACCACGTATCCGGGTTCTTCTTACGATGATCGTCGATCGCCTTTACTTCCACAAAATACATCCGGTTGGCCTCCGGAACCTCATATACAACCGAAACCTCCCCGGTAATTGTTCGGAACAATTCCTCGCTACACGCTCGATCCGCAAACACACCCACCTCGTACGCCACATCTCCATCCCCCATTTTCAAAGATCGTGCCCAGTTCAACCGCACACGTCCTCCATCCATCCGCTGCGTTGGCAATGCCAGCGGGAATGTGGGCGGATGTTCTTTTTCTGCACCCAGATAAAACGAATAATAGGGCTCTGAACCCCAGATCCCAAACACGTACCCCAGCACCCAGAATCCATCTTCACTCTCCAGCAGTTCGGGATCGTACGCAAAACACGCCTGCGGAAACGCATCTCCAAAATATGGATCAGCTTTCAGCTCCTCCACCGAAAGCACTCGCCCATCCCGGTGCGGCTGGTTCGCACCAAAAAATAGCGCATCCACGATATGCCACCCCCCATCGTACTCCGCTTCTGCAACCACATGATGCGAAAGCGGTACGGACCGCACCGGAATCTCCAGAGCCTCCAGCAAAGCCAGCGTCACCCTTACCCCCTGCCCACACCGTGCATCGTGCCCTTCCAGGATCGCCACCGGATCGTTCGTATCCGGGATCTGAATTGGATTATAATACAACGTCTGATTCACGTACCCAGCCACCCGCTTCACCCGTTCCGCATCGGTATTCGCGCCATACACAATCGAATCTGCCAGATGACGCAAGTACGCCTTCCGATCCGTCTTCCCCGCCCGTCGAATCAACTCCGCTTCTCGTCCCGGCGGATAGTCCGCAACCGGCCCCTGCATATTCCGAATCGGCGGCGTATGCGTCTCTTGCGGCAAATACAGAGATCGCCCCGCCTCATACCCGTGGCGGTACCGTGCAACATGTGCCTTCCTGTCAAAAACCACATCCGGCAACCCAAACCCTGGTTCGTCTTTCGCTGGCTCATTCTGCAACACAATCCACGACCCGAAAATCTTCCCCGGTTCACCCGGCTCCGTATAAGGAATCATCGTACCCGTAATCACAAACCGCTGCCCGTCCGTCCAATGATAACACAACAGCGGAATCCCATCTGGCTGTTCCGGCGCTACCAGATACTCAAATCCACCTGTCTCCGGATCAAACACCAGGTATCGTTCCATAAACCGGGGCGGCCGTCCATCCACCGTAAGCGGTCCTTCCGGGATAATCACCTTCCCGGTCTTCGTATCCAACCGACTCTGGTGTGCATACGTACTCAAACAAATATACGCCTTCCCCTGGAACCCAAATCCTCCTCCTGTAAACCCATACACCGTACCATGATCGGGCGTAGAAATAGGATCCAACCACCTTCCGGTTTCCACCTCCATCGGCAAAATCCGCCCCCGAGACGTATCCCAGGTATACAGCACACCTTTCTGTACCATATGCCCGGCCAGCCCCGCCTCTGGAAACGGTGCCGGGTTTTCATCCACAAACACTTCCTTCTCCGGATCAAACCGCACAAGCCGTGCAGGGTCAGACAACGGCGCATACACAAACCCATTCACGTTCCACCCGCCTCCAAGCTGCCCCTCAAACGGACAGTCCACCGCCCTCGGCTCAGCCTCCGGGTTGTCCAGCACCAGCACCCTGGACTCCGAACGTTCGAAGAGCACCACCTTCCCATTGTGCGTTTTTGTACCGTACCACACAATGGGCCGCTTCGCCGGAATCTCTCTGCGCAAACACGTTCGCCGCACCGGATCGTACACCAGATAAAACGGCGCATCACCCAGCGTAAGCACCCGTTTCCCCTGCCATGCGAACACCTGATAAATAGGCCGCCCGCCCATTTCTGGCACAGAAATCTGCACGGTCTGCGCAGTATCCAGATGATGCCCCGTCAACCGATTCCTGCCGCACCCCTCCCACAACCAGTTATTTTCGTCCACATCAATTCCATACGGACGCCCCGTCTGAATTTCATCGTGCCGATACATCCAGGTCTCAACCATAAGATCCTCCGCAGTGAACAGATAGATTTCGATCGCCCAGTATGGCTCTGCGCCGCACCTGTGTCAAGTGTAAAAAAAGCATATATTCAACCTCACATCCGAACGCCTTCCAGTAGAGATCCCTCTGTCCGGTATAAAATTTAGATTGCGCCACATTCTTGCTCGAAGTAGGTTGCACCCACAACATTGAACCAACAGCAATCCGACTTCGAATCAAAGGGCAACCCGCATGAAACGAATTCTCCTCCTGACACACCTCTGTCTACTCGTATGGTGTGTCCCTGTCCAGGCAGCGGACCTCCGTACTGGCGGTGGCATCATCCTGGACAAATCCATCTGGGGAGGCGGCATTGCTCTAGACCTCCACATGGCAAACCGGCTTCTTACCGTATCCCTCCACACAGACCACTTCAACAGCGCCCTGTTTTTTACTTCCTTCTTCGGAGCCAGCGTCCTCGCCAGAGCCGAAGTATCGGAAGACAAAACCGCAATTTTCCTCGGCGGCGGGGTTGGTGGAAGTCGCGTCAGAGAAAAACTATACAGCCAAACAACCGTCGCCTTTATCGTCCAGGTTGTAGCTAGAATCACACACCGCACCGGGAACAGGCTTGGCGTCTTCGCAGAGATCCGGTACAACCTGAATGTTTCCAAAGAAGAGTTTGACTCCACAGGCCTGCTCGGGCTCTCCTGGAAACTGGGAAAATAATCCCACCATTCGTCCTCTTTATAGAACAAAGAACGGTCCGGAAATTCCAAATAATAAACCCCTGAAAGGAAGCCCATAGGACTC
>JAQCGA010000593.1 GCA_027619145.1 bacterium
AAGAAGGAACGGGCGGTTGGTCTCTCGAATTTATAAGGGGTATGATATGACATTTGGAGAAGGGAAATACACGTATCAGTATCAGCAGAATTGGGCCGGGCTGGATGCGGGATATCACGAAGGCTGGATTCCCGGTGTGGCGTGTGATTCACAGGATCGGGTGTTTGTGTATTCGCGCAGCCAGAAGCCGTTGAATGTGTATGATCGAAATGGTAACCATCTGGCGACGTGGGGCGAAGGAGTTTTACAGCCTAATTTTGCACACGGTATTTTTATTGATGGAGAGGATAACGTTTTTGTTACGGACGCGACCGATCATGCGGTGTACAAATTCAGTTCAAAGGGTGAGTTGTTGCTGACGCTTGGAACACCCGGCAAGGCGGGTGCAAAAGAAGGAGATGCGTTTAATCGGCCTACGGATATTGCGGTTGCGTCCAATGGGGATATTGTGGTTTCAGATGGGTATGGGAATCACCATGTGCATCGGTATTCGGCGGATGGGGAGCACATTTGTACATGGGGTGGTGAAGGGAATGGGCCGGGACAGTTTTCGATCTCGCATACGGTACGGTTGGATGCTCAGGATCGGATCTGGACGTGTGACCGGGAAAATTGTCGTCTTCAGATTTTTGATCTGGACGGTCAGTTTCTGGATGAATGGAAGGGTTTATTGCGCCCGAACAATATCTTTCTGGATGTGAAGAACAACCTGATTTACATTGCTGAACTCGGTCGCCGCATCAGTATTTTTGATCTTACGACGCGGGACATGCTGGCGTCCTGGGGCGGAGGTGGAGATCCGAGTGAACGGCCCGGTGAATTTCTGGGAGGGCCTCATGGGATCTGGGTGGACAGCCGGGGGGATATTTATGCGGGAGAGGTGGAGATGGGAGAAGAAGGACGGTTGCATAAGTATGTTCGGGTGTAAGATGAAATACCGGAAATATACTTTGTGAGTTGGGCTGATTCTTCTATTTTCTGGGGAGCCATGTTATTGAAATTTCGTTCTCGACTTCAGAAAATTCGGGATCGCCGGTGAGTATGGAACCTGCAAGCTCAGAAGCAGTAGCCGCTGCAAACGCATCTGCATATGATATGCGCACTCTGGCTTTGATATGAGCAGCTTGCAGGATGCGTTCACGTGTAGCCGGTATTTGTTCGATGGGGAGCTGGTCGATAACGGCAAGCGTTTGTTGTGCGGAAGGCAGGCCGCGTTCGCGTTCCACAATGTAGAGCACTTCACCCAGGTTGATCTGGGAAATTACAACATGCACTTTGTTTTGTGTGGCGTCATCCAGGCATGTTTGAACTTGATCGGCACCTGCTTCGGCCTCCAGGAGTGCCAGAATTGCGTAGCTATCCAGAACGAAAACAGGAATCTCAGGCATGGGTTCGTTCTCTGGTATGTTCATCGATCAATGCCTGAGTGAGTGAGGTGTCGCCTTTGAGCAGGCCTTTCACTTTTTTTATCGGTTGTTCGAACTGTGGGACTAAAGATAAAACTCCACCGTAGTCGACGACTATAACTTGAGAACCTGAAGTGAGCTGATATTTTCGACGGAGTTCAGCGGGAATGACCACCCAGCCTTTTTGTGAGACGGTTACGGATGCCATGAATGTACCCCCTTATGCATTGATATGATATACATTTTGTATAAAAAGTATAACGAATTAAGATTCGGTTTCAAAGTGGAAAACAGAGCCATCAGTAGTTATGAGGCCTGAGGGCTGGGTCAAAATGCGTTTAAAATCAGAGCTCATCTCTTCAACTGATTGAAGAAGAAGGGGTTATGTCCAAATGGATGTAACCCCTTCTTGCATGTTGGAGGTGTGAATCCGTCTTATGGGATTACGGCGAATACGTCGATTTCGAAGTCCAGTTCTGGTTTCGCCAGGGTGTTGACCACGAGGCCGGTGGTTACGGGGTTGACGCCCTGGAGGTGTTTGCCCAGGACAGAGTAGATGCTGGCTCTGTGCTCGCGGCGGGTGACGTAGGTGGTGAGTTTGCAAATGTCTTCCATCCGGGCACCCGCTTGTTCGAGCAGGGTTTTGACATTTTGCATGGCCTGGTCTGCCTGTGCGGCAGGATCACCGGGACCTGTCAAACTGCTTCCGTCCAGTTTGAGACCGCTCTGGCCTTGAAGAAATACGAAGTTTCCTGCGCGGACGACTTTGCTGAGTGAGGAATCCAGGTCGGTTGGATTGCTGGAATTGGAAAATCCGAAACGCTGGTGGCCGCGTTTTTTGTCTTCGGGAAGGATTGCGAATACGTCGATTTCAAAGTTGATCTCGGGCCGCGCAAGGCTTTTGAGGAAGACGTTTTTGGAGACCGGGTGAACATTTTGAAAGTGCCTGGCAAGGACGGGATAGATGTATGCCTGGTGCGCCGGGTCGGTGAGGTAGGTTGTGATTTTGCATACGTCTTCAATTCCGGCACCGGCGTCGGCGAGCAATTCGTGGACGTTCTGCATGGCGGTCTCGGCCTGTTGTGCGGGGTCGCCTTCTCCGATGAAGGTTCTTCCATCCAGGGTCATGCCTGTTTGGCCCTGGAGAAATATGTGGTTGTTGGCCCGGATGGCTCTTGCGTTTCCGAAGTCCAGGGTGGGCATGATGAAGCCGCCTTTTGCGTTGATCATCCGAAATCTCTGATGGCCTTTTGTTCGATCTTTGGGGAGGATGGCCCAGGCGTCGATTTCGAAGTCGATATACGGTTCGGCGAGTCCGTTGACGACGAGGCCCGTGGAAGCCGGATTGACGCCCTGGAGGTGTTTTGCGATTACGGGATAGACGTGTTGTCTGTAGGATCGGTCTGTGGTGTAGTTGTTGATCAGACAGATGTCTTCCATTTGGCCCCCGGCTTGTTCGAGCAGGGTTCGGAGGTTCTGCATGGCGGTCTCGGCCTGGGCTGCGGGGTCGCCTTTGCCCACGAAGTCTTTTCCGTCGAGGGTGAGCCCCGTACAGCCAACGAGGAAGACCTGGTCTCCGGCGACGACTGCACGACTGGACCCAAAGTCCAGGTCTGGTGCGAGGTAGCCGCCTTTTGTGTTGTTGATTCCGATTCTTCTGTGCGACATTTGGGTTCTTTCTCAGGTTGAGGTGGGTGGAAACGGGTTGCTACACTTTGCGCCGGTCGAGACGGGGGTAGCCCAGGGTTCTGTCTATTTCGTTGAAGAGGGGCTGGTCGGCGAGGTATCGTTTGAGGTTTTCGCAGAAGAAGCCAACGGTGCGGTTATGGCGGTTGGGGGAGGCACCGGCGGCGTGGGTGGTGAGGATGACGTTTTCCAGGTT
>JAQCGA010000594.1 GCA_027619145.1 bacterium
TCCGCAATTGCGGAGGCTCTTTTGGTTTTTCTGCACAGGTTTTGCAATTGACATTTCTCTGGAAGAGGATACATTTTCTTTATGTTGTGAAAGTATGGTCAGGTTCTGTCCGGAAATCTCAGAAGTGGTTTTGAAAATGCCCATTCGGGGTTGCTTCGCGGTGCTTTCGGCGCTCGGCCGGTTCCGAAAGCACCGCGTTGCGTTGTGCCCCATCGACACATTCAGAGGATTGCTCACAATTTTCTCGTTCGGTCTCGGGCCACAAAGCGATTGTTAGAGGCAGCCTGAGCCTGGAATTCTCAAGATTTTTGCAAAGCTGACGATAGTTGATTGGGAGGGCGTGTTGTTCGCCGGGAATCGTTTATTTGTTTTTGGACCCCACTTTTCAACCTACGATCTGTGTCCGCAGGGGAAGTCCTATGAAAAATCTTAAGATTCGTCTTACCGCAATCGTGACTGCATTGATCCTGGTGGCCGCTCTTCTAGGTTGGTTGGTTCCTTGGTTTATGCAGAGCACTACCGAGCAGATCCATCCGGAACATTTAGCAATTGCGGCATTCGTTTTTTTGGGTTTGTGCGGCGTGCTTTTTCACGGGCTTCTGGAACGTGCATTGAATCCACTTTTAAACCTTTCCGACAACTTTGTTCGGATGCGTGCCGGAGATTTGAACCCGCGCCTGCCGGTTGAAGGACCAGAAGAGATACAACAGCTCGCACGTACTTTTAATGATATGATGGAGGAGTTGGAGGTCCAGATTCGAGATGTGACAGAAGAGAAGTTTGCGGCCGAAAGAGGACGTCAGTTTCTTCAGGAGCAACTCGAAGTTAGCCAGCGGTTCAAAGATCTGGTAGATTCTGCACCGGTTGGAATTGTGCTGGCTGATCCAGAACTCAATATTTCGTACCAGAACAGTGTCTCTGAATCGGGTTTTTTGCAACTGGCGGGTTCTTTGCCGTGGAATACGGATGTGGTGGTGGGACGGTCGCTTGCATTGCTGTACCCAGACGAAGAAGAGGCGCGGGGTATTCTGGGAAATCCGGATCGGTTGCCCTATGAAGTAGATTTGACCCTGGGAGCGTTCCGGGTTCAGTTCCTGGCAGGGGCCGTGTACTCGGGAGATGGAGAGTATGCAGGTCCAATGTTGTTGTGGGATATTCTGGGTGAAAGCGAACCAACAGAGGTTGGGCCAGAAGCAAGGGACGGAATAGAAGACCTGGATCTCGTGTTTGAGGAAGTGGACAAGATCTCAGATTTTCAAGAAGAGGAGATGGATGTTGCGCTGTTTTCGGTTGAAGAGTCGGTACAAGAAGCGACTTCGCCACCTGCGGTTTCTGAGGTGGCCGGAAAACAGGTCAAGCGGAGCGCAACGCTGGTGAGCCGAAGTGTACGGCTTCTTCTGGACCGGATTTCCACAATTACATCTATGGTAGAAGCGCTTTGCAATGAAGGTGAAAACCTGCGGCGAAGTCTGGAAGAGACCCGACAACGGACACAAAATGCTGCGCATTTGAGTACGGAGCGGTCTGAGGCCATTTGGGAACTCGTTAACGAGATGAATGGGTTGGGAGAAAGGACGCGGGCTTCGGCGCTTCTTGTGAAGCGGCTACGTAAGAGCTTGAACGATGTAGAAGCCATTCCGTCCACGGTGAGACGCCTGGCCGATACGATTGACCATATGGTGGTAGAGGCTCGGCTTGAGGTAGGCCGGGCAGGAGATGCGGGTGCCGGTATGCAGGTAGTGGTAGACGAGGTGGACCGTTTGGGTCGGGAAGCACGGAGGTTAGACAAGGATGTAGATGAGAAGCTGGACCGGGTTCGCTCTGAAGTGGAAGATATGGTAAGCCTGCTGGAAGAAGATCGGCGAGAGGTGCGCACGGGCGGTCGTTTGGCCCGGCGGGCAGAACATGCGCTGAGTCGTATTGAGCGCGATTTGACAGATGTGGATGAACGCACGGATTTGCTGGTTGAAATGGCTGTGGGGCAGTCTGAAATAGGTACGCACGTTGCCAGCCAGCTTGTGAAGTTGACCGAACTGGTTAACGTGACGGTTCGGGTTGCGCGTGAGCAAGTGCGTATTGTAGGCCAGGATCTGGGCGATGCACAAGACGAACCAGAGGCTCCTGTACAAGAAAAAAGATAATCCGCCGGAGGTATGTTTCTTCGGCACGCCTTGTTGTTTGTAGAAGGAGCGGGTGAAAATCCCGCTCCTTTTTTTGTCTATGAATCCGCCTGTGCGAGCGAGCGTGAAGCTTGACAATTCGTGGTAAATTCCGTATGGTATCGGCCGACAGAGGCTCTATGGTAAGGAGATTTCGGAAACGATGGTACCCCTGGAAGCTGAACGTGTGGTAGATGAAGACGTCCGTGCAATAGAAGAACTTCTGGATGCCCTGGAACTGGCAGTTTCGCAGGCAGACGTGGATAGGCTGGGTACGCTATTTTGCAGCGGCGTTGCTGCCGTCTTTTCGGGGACGCCGGACCCGGTTCGGGAACGGAGCGGTGTGCTGGCCGTTTGGAAACGACACATGGAGCGGTGGACGGACGTTCGCATTTGCCGAAGAGAGACGGTTGTGCGAATCCACGGAGATGTAGCCTGGGGTCACTTTCTATGGGATGGCGAGGGACGATCGAATGGGACTTGCTACCAGTTGAAAGGGGAGCGCTGGACGGTGGTTGCGCTGTGGGAGGAGGGACGCTGGCGACTGGCGCAAACGCATACGTCCATGCCGTACCGCGACTGGGAGGCACATCGTCAGCCATAGTCTGTTGTATTTCTATTTCTTCGTAATTGCTGAGAGGGTTTTTTGATATGCCAGGGCAGCTTTCCATTTCTTCTCCTTTGCCAACGCTGGGCCAAACCCGGCCAAACATGCCGTCGTTGGTGGGTGGACGGGCGATTACGTCGGACGGCGATGTGGCTTCCAATTCGGGACGCGCGGCGGGTGCGGACCTGATTACAAAGGTGCTGCAAAATACTGGCCCGGTGAACGGATTGGGAGGGGAAATTGATGTTCTGGTGTGAGGTGTACATTTCATGAATGGCAGCTCCGGGAAGCGGATGCTCCCGGGGCATTTTTTTTGAAGAAAGTTTTTGCGGAAAGTTGGAATGGTATCCGGTTCTTGCCTTTCTGCACAGGGTCTGTTATTTTGAAGCGCCAATTGTGAGATCAAATAGCGGCATGGAGATACGGGCGTTCTTATGGATGGTTTACCGGAAACAGTTTTGCAGTTTGGTGGGGGGAATTTCCTCCGGGCGTTTGCAGATTTGTTTGTGCATGA
>JAQCGA010000595.1 GCA_027619145.1 bacterium
TTGCCGTGTGCATGCAAGAGTTACAGCGCGTAGGAAAAGACGTGACGCAGGAAGAACTGGACCGGGCAAGAACGGTGCTGAAGGGCCGGTTGTTTACGACGGGCGATTTACCGGAAGGCCGGGCAGGCAGCCTCCTTGAGGATATGTTCCTGGACGGCCATGTGCGTTCTGTGGAACAAATAGCTCAGGGGGTTGACAGTGTGCGCCTGGAACAGATTTCGGCGTATCTGGAGGCATTCCCTCTGGAGCCGTACACGCTGGTTACCCTGGGGCCGCGCACGTTGAAAGAGGAATAGGGTGGTGAGGATAGGAGGCAGACGGTCAGGCGACAACTTATTCGGGGTCCGTTGTTTTTTGCATTGGGATCAGAGATTCTTACATCCAGGAGAACGATAGATGGCTTCGGTTTTTTCTACGCATACACTGAACAACGGGCTCAAGCTGGTTTTCGAGTCAATTCCCCGGATTCATAGTGCGGCATTGGGTTTTTATGTACATACAGGATCGCGGGACGAGCCCACGGAATTGGCAGGGGTTTCTCATTTCCTGGAACATATGTGTTTCAAGGGAACGGCCAAACGGGACTGGCGGCAATTGACGCTGGATGTGGACGATTTGGGGGCCATGTGGAATGCATATACCTGGTGGGAGGGAACGGCATATTTCCACTGGGTGCAAAGCGAGCGAGCAGCAGATTCGGTAGAGATTTTAAGTGATATGATGCGGTCCACGATTCCCCAGGAAGAGTTTGATATGGAAAAGAAAGTGATCCTGGAGGAGATTGCGATGTACCGGGATCAGCCGGATGCGTTGATTGCAGACGAGCTGATTCAGGATGCATTTGCGGGCCACCCGCTGGGTCAAAGCGTGCTGGGTACCCCTGAGACGATTGGTGCGTTGACACGGGACCAGATGGCCGATTATTTTCGCCGCCGGTATGCGCCCAACAATTTGACGTTTGTGATTACAGGCAACTTCGACCGGGATGAGATCATTGAGGCGGTGGAGGCGCAGTGTGGAAGTTGGGAAGCACAAGAGTCGGGCAGGCACCAGGAACGGCCGGCATTCCACAGGACGCGGCGGGCAGAGTTACGCGAAGGCACGGCGCGGGAACATATTGCCATGGCCTTTCCGGCACCGGCAGATTCAGATGGATGGGCGATGACGGCGGAGTTGCTGTCTGCGTACCTGGGCGCGTCCAGCAATAGCCGGTTTTTCTGGTCGATTATACAGCAAGGCCTGGCTGATGAGGCTACATCGAATTATTACGGGTTCAGCGATACGGGCCTGTTTTATATTTACACGTCTGTGGACCCGGACAACGCACAGGTTGTGCTGGATGTGATGCGTACGGAGATGGAGATGCTGAGGCAGGGTGTGGATGCAGAAGCACTGGCCCGTGCGCGGACAAAACGGGCAACATCGCTGGTGACAAGTGGAGAGAATGGGCTGCGGCGGTTTTCGCAAATTGTGGGGAGCATGAGTACTGGAACGCCGCTGAAGACGCTGGAGGAAGAGCTGGCAGAGATTGATGCGGTTACACCGGAGCGTATTGCGGAATATCTGGAAGCCTATCCGCTGGACGGTGAGCCGGCTCTGGTGGCGCTGGGGCCAATGGAATCGCTGTAGGCAGGTTTCTACGGCAAGACACGAAGGCAACGGCAGGGACAGGAGATGGTTATGAATACTACGAGTGCCGAGGTGCAGGCGGGGGGCCGGTTTCCGGCAGAGTATACGCTTGCCGCTACGAGGGGGCAGATGTCGTTCCATCTGCCGGAGGCGGTGGCGTGCGAGGGAAATCCGGTGCTCGTGCCAACACCTGCGCAGGATTTTCCGGACGGTGCGCGTTTTATTTCTGTCATGCGGACGACGGGGGTGTTGTCGGCCCCGCTCGATACGTACTACGCGTACGTGGGATCGCATGACGGGAAGGAGATCTGGCTGGCCACGGCGCCGCATCCGCTGGGGCCATGGGTGTGGCAGCGGTGTGTGCTGCATCTGGACGATACGTCTTTTAAGGGACATATTTCTTCTCCGTCTGCGGTGCTGCACAACGGGCAGGTGTACATGTATTTTCACGGGGTAATGCCCACGGGACAGCAGCCGACGGCTTTGGCGACGTCGGCAGATGGGGTGAATTTTAAGGAATTCGCTTTTCCGGTGACATCGACGCACCCCAACCGGAAGAATCACTGGTACGGCCAGAGCACGAGTTATGCCCGGGTGGTAAAGGATGGACCCTTGTTCATCGCAACGTTCCAGGGAAACGGATTGGGGCGTAATATTCAGGCTGGCGGAGTGACGACGGTGGCCGGGATGGCGATGAGCGAGGACGGGATCCGGTGGCGGCTATCCCGACGTCCACTGTTGGGGAACACACCGGGTAGCCGGGGGCCGTTCGCGGCGATTTTGTTGCAGGTATGGGGCCGCTGGTTGATGCTGTACGAACACAAAGAGATGAATACGATCGTGGGGGCGGTATCGGAAGGGGAGGATGTGGCCGGTCCGTACGAGGACATTGGGACGGTGATTCAGTCTCCTGAAGGAATCCAGAATATGGGTTGGCCGTTCCCGGTGTTCCACGACCGGAAGTTATACCTGTTGTGCGGCGTCCGGCACAGTTCTACGCAGGGTGCTATTTATGCATTTGTGATGGATTGGGGGAGCACAACGTGAACCGAAAACTGCTGCGGGAGACGTACCACGTTGAAATCGATGAGATCAATTTTACGCACGGTTTGCCTACGTGGTTCACGGAGATTTCTTCCGGGGGCACGGTGTCATCCACCCACGATTATACGCATCCGTACGGGAGCCACTACGCGGCGATGCTGCAGGGGGTGACGGGAGAGGGCGTTGTGCTGAGCGGTTCCCCCCTCCGTACCGGGGTGGTAAAGGTATTCGAGATGGAGGTACTCGGGATGACGGTATCTAGTTCCACCCGACTGAGTTTGGGTCTGGAGTCCCTGCCTTCCGGCACGGACCGGATCGTTCTGGAAACAGTGCCTGCGAATGCAGGGAGTGTTTCGGCTGGATGCGCCCAACTACAGGTGCAGGCTGGAAACGGCGGGGAAGCGGTAACGCTGTTCGATGAAGGAAGCGAAACAGTGATTGATGACCTGGACCTGGGAATTGTGATCGACTGCGAACAGAAGCGGGTGGAGGCACACGTGGGGTATTCGTGGGTGGGGATGGACGCAGATAAATTTCCGATGGATCAGGTTCTGCACCCGGTGCTGGCAGGGAGGCTGCTGG
>JAQCGA010000596.1 GCA_027619145.1 bacterium
CGCGGATTGTGGGAAGCCGGGGGTGTATTGTGTTCGAGAGCAATGGGATTTATGTGTATGTACAGGCGGGTCGGAAGACGCGGTTGTTTTTTCCTGGAGTGAAAGATCTGATGGGATATGGGGCGATGACGCGGGACTTTTTGCGATGTCTGGGGAAGAGGACAGACCGGCCATACTCTGATTTTCAGAAGGCGAAACGAGATTTGCAGGTCGTGTTCGATGCGTACAGGAGCTTGTGACACCGCCAGATAAAACAGGTTGACCCATTTCTGGCTTGCGGCTATATTGTGAGAGCTGTTCTCCCCCCTTCGTCCTCCTTCCTTTTACGCTTTTCTCTGCTTTCTCTTATGGATTTTACTCGATTTCTCAATCGGCTTCGGAACGGGTACGATTACGACGGACAGGTCGTACACGTGGAGAAGATTCCGCCCCGAGACGCATGTTTTTCAGATGTGGACGGCGGATTACATCCTGTTGTGTCCGAAGCGCTGGGCAAGCTGGGTGTGGGACAATTGTACACGCATCAGGCGGAGGCGTTGCGCGCTTTGCGGAGTGGGGCGCACGTTACGGTTGTGACGTCTACGGCCAGCGGGAAGACGTTGTGTTACCAGATTCCAACGCTGGAAGCGTTGCTGGGCGATTCGGAAGCGACGGCGTTATATATGTTTCCCACCAAGGCACTGGCGCAGGATCAGGCGCGGGGGTTGCAGCGGTTTGGTGAGTTGAATGAAGCGATGCAATTTGTGATGGGGACGTACGATGGGGATACGCCGCCAAATTTACGGAAGCGACTTCGGGACGAAGGCCGGGTCATTTTAACCAATCCGGATATGTTGCATCAGGGTGTGTTGCCCAATCATCCACGCTGGGCACGATTTTTTCAGAATTTGCGATATGTGGTGTTAGATGAGGTGCATGCGTACCGGGGTGTGTTCGGTTCGCACGTGGGCAATGTGATTCGTCGTTTGAGTCGAATTTGTGCGCATTACGGGGCGCGGCCGCAGTTTGTGTGTTGTTCGGCGACGATTGCGAATCCGAGAGAACTGGCCGAGGCGTTGACTGGGCGGCAGATGACGCTGGTAGACAACGATGGGGCACCGCGTGGACGGCGTTTGTTTGCGTTTTGGAACCCTCCATTTCTGGAGGGAAGCACGAGCGACCGCCGTAGTTCCAACACGGAAGCCCGGTGGATGTTGACGAATCTGATCCAGGCGCGGGTGCAGACGATTGCGTTTGTGAGGGCTCGGACGACGGCAGAGGTGATTTACCGGTATTGCCAGGAAGATTTGTCTCGGGTAAGTCCGAAGTTGGCGCAGTCGATCCGAGCGTATCGGGGTGGGTATTTGCCTACAGAGCGGAGAGAGATTGAGCAGAAATTGTTCGATGGAGAGCTTCTGGGGGTGGTGAGTACGAGTGCGCTGGAATTGGGTATTGATATTGGTGGGCTGGATGCGGCCCTGGTGGTGGGGTATCCGGGAACCATTGCGAGCATGTGGCAGCAGGCGGGTCGGGCTGGGCGTAAAGCCGATGAGTCGATGGTGGTATTTATTGCGCAGAATGCGCCTATCGATCAGTTCTTGATGCGGGAGCCGGGGTATTTCTTTGGGCAGTCTCCGGAACATGCAACGGTTGATCCAGACAATCCACATGTCGCGGTAGGTCATTTACGCTGTGCGCTGCGGGAACTTCCTGTTCGAGGCGAAGAGGGGGAAGTGATGGGGCCGTTCACCGGGGCGCTGTTGGAGATTCTGGAAGAAGAGCGCCAGGTACGGCAGATTGATGGGCGGTGGTACTATAGCCGCTCCGGGTACCCGGCGGCCGAGGTAAGCTTGCGCAATATCAGCGATTCGACGTATACAATTATTGAGAATACAGACGATGGCCCCGAGGTGATTGGCACACTGGACGAGATGAGTGCATTTTTTCAACTGCATACACACGCGATCTATATGCACAACGCACAGACGTATTTTGTAGACAAGCTGGATGTAGAACGCAAGATTGCTACGGTAAGCCAGAAGGGGCTGGATTATTATACGCAGGCGGTAGATGAGACAAGCATTAAGGTAAATGAGACGGAGACGGAGTCGAAGTGGCGTGTGAGCGAGGTGTGTTTTGGCGAGGTGTCGGTAACGACCCTGGTGATCATGTTCAAGAAGGTGAAGTTTGAGGACCGGGATAGTATTGGGTGGGAGAACCTGGATTTGCCACCTCTGCCACTGGATACGGCGGGGTGCTGGCTGGTGCCCCCTGCAGATGCACTGCGGTGCTGCCGAGAATTAGGACGTGTGCCTTCAGAAGGATTGAAGGGGATTGCGAACGTGATGGCCGAGGTAGTTCCTCTGTTTGCGATGTGTGATGTAACGGATATTGGTACGACGATTGACAGTTCCAATACGGGGCGGCCCACGTTGTTTGTGTATGACCGGTATCCTGGGGGCATTGGGTTTTCTGAGAAGGTGTCCGAGATGATGGAAGAGGTGATGGCGGCCTGTCTGATGGTGGTTTCGGAATGCGCGTGCGAAGATGGGTGTCCTTCATGTGTGGGCGCACCGTTGCCGCCTATGGGCGATGAGGGTGGCACGAAAGGGACCATTCCGGACAGAGAGACGGCGCTGGTGTTGTTACACGCACTGCTGGAGCGGGAGCCGTACATTCCAAAGCGTCCGCGTCCGGTGTTGTCTTTGAATCGTCCTGCGGAATCTGAGGAGGTTGCGGGTGTTTCTCCTCCGATTCCGGTCAATCCGTTGCCGGCCAATGTGGAGGCAAAGATCCGGAAAAAGGTGCGGGGATTTAAAAAGTGAATAAGATGCTCAAGGCATATCTGGAAGAAAATGTGCCGTTGATTGATGAGGAGATGTTTTCGTTTTTACCGCAGGCAGAGCCGTTGCGATTTTTGTACGGGCCGATGCGCGATTATCCGATGCGGGGTGGCAAACGATTTCGGTCTGCACTGGTGTTGCTGGCGTGCGAGGCATTTGGTGGGGCAAAAGAGAAGGCGATGCGTACGGCGGCGGCGTTCGAGATGTTTCAGTCCTTTGCACTGGTACACGACGATATTGAAGATGGCTCCGAGATGCGACGGGGGAAGCCCTGTTTGCACCATTTACACGGAATTCCGTTGAGTATTAATACCGGAGATGCGCTGTATTCCAAAGTGTTTGAGATCCTGGCGGCGAACCGGAAAGTTTTGGGCGAAACCGTCACGCTGGACTTGATCCAGGAAATGGTTCGCGGTGCTCGGTTGACGTTTG
>JAQCGA010000597.1 GCA_027619145.1 bacterium
GCTTCTGACGAGGCTTCCTGAAATTTACCTTTGGCATCCAGGCGGCGTTTGGTGAGGCGCTCGAGCATGGGCAAGAAGGCGTTTTCGGTATCGGAAGCCGGACGGATGCCGAAGTTGAGCATGATGGACGGATAGAGGCTTTGTACGTCTGCCTTGACAACACGATTGAAGATGCCCGATGCGATGAGCCGGGTATATCCGCCGGCAAAAGACCGGGAAGGTTGAGGACGTGGAATGGCCAGCCCTCGGCGCAGGTACACGCCGGCCATGAGCGCGTTGATTTTTTCTCCTGGGCCGGACGTGGCGGTTTCTTGAAATGAGTACGGCAGAATTTGTGTCTGGTAAAATTCGGTTGGGACAACCAGTTCACTCAGGGCGCGGACGTCGCGTACGTCGTCCAGTGCATATCGTATGAGACGCTCCGGGTCTTCCTTCCAGATTCTGCCAATCTGGTCTCCTTGCACGAAGGTTCGGTCATCGCGTTCCAGCCCCAGCGCTCGTACGGCGTTTTTCAATCCGTAGCTTTCAAGCTTGCCGCCTACATCGTAGCGCTGAACTTGCTGGAATGTATCAATAATATGCCTGCCGTGTACGTAGGCGGGGCGAAATCCGGGGTTGCGTCCGCCCACTTTAAAGCGACTTCGGCCGTGGCCTACACGAAGCTCGGAACCATCACGGCCCCATGTGAGTGGAATGTTGAGTTGCTGCGCGCGTGCATTGATATACGCCAGGTCGAAGTCGAAAATATTGTGACCTTCAATGACGTCGGGGTCGCGTTGCTGGATGCGGCGGCAGAGGACTTCCAGCAGGGAGGATTCGGGCATGTCCAGGCCACTGAGAATTTCTTCGTAGCCCCTGTTGTCAGAGAGGGAGATGAGGATGATTTTTGCAGCCGGAGCCTGCGGGTCCAGGGAGAGGGTTTCGATGTCCAGTTGGAGGCGGTGTACCTCGTCATACCGGAGGTTGCGGAAGAGGGTTTGCCCGGTTAGTAAGAGGTGCTGACGGACAGGATTGCTGAAATGGAAGTGGGGGATACCGTCTTCAGAAAGTCGGCCGCGGGCTTCCTGGAAATCTGACCAGGTATGAAAGTGGACCATCTGACGGAATTCGCCACCTCCGCGAAGGCTTCGGATCTCTCGGATGCTACTTAGTCCGGCCTGGTCGCAGTCTTCGGGGGCTTGTACGAGCAACCAGGGAAAGAAGGGTTCTTTGCGCTGGCCACCGCGTACATAAAGTACGATCTGATTCCCGCCAGCCAGTTCGGCGGCGAGGATGTCTTCCGGATGATCCATAAGGTATAAACGTGTTGAGAAACCAGAAGGTCATGTTTAAGAACAGTACAATATAGCCAATTTTGCAGCGTTCGGGGAGGGGTTTCCTGCTCTGGTATTCTGTTCTATCTGTAGTACGGGAGATGTGCGATGAATCGGCTTGATCCGGCTTCGGGACAACTGGTGGACAAACCACAACCTGCACGGACTGCAACGTATCTGCGTGCCGGAACATGGATCGTCCTGGGGGTGTCTGTGGTTCTGGTTGTGGTGCTGGCATTGGACCTGGCTACCAATCCTGTAGACCGCCTCGCCTGGGTGCTGGCCGAGTTGTCATTGGCTCTGGTGCTTGTGGATCTGTGGTGCCTATCTATTGCGTTGTTTCGACGTTCGGATCGCACACCCTTGCGGGTGCCGGTGAGGACGCCGCTGGTTCTTGCGGGATTCCATTTACTGCTCTGGTTTTGGACCAGGTACCTGGTGTCGTTTGGTGTGTTCTATCGGCTGGAGTTGGTAGATCCGTTATCTGGCGTGTACGTAATTCGCTGGGGAATTGCTGCGTTGTTGGGCTTGCTGGCTGGATTGGGGGTTGTGGCTGTATTTTTTGAAACGCGCATGGTGCAGTGGGTTTTGATTTCGGAGCAAACTGCGGCGGGGCAGCGTGAAGGGCCCGCGCCAGCCGGGGAACCGGACATGCCTGCAGGCCAGGAACACATGTACGAAGCCCAGATGCTTTTGGGAAAACTGGGATATGAAGTTGGAGAGGTGGATGGGAAAATGGACGAGCAAACCCGGCAGGCGTTGCGTCAGTTTCAGTCGTCGTGCCGTCTGGCATCTACGGGGGAGTTGACCGTGTTGACGATGATTGAACTGCGGAACCGGTGGACAGGAGGGAAGACGGGGTTGCAGGAAATGCCAGTGGAAATAACAGGGACGAGTCACCTGTTCCAGCGTGTTGGAAACTGGATTGCCAGGTGGAAAGATCGATAACAAGTAGGGGAACTGAGCAGCGAGGACACGGATTGGGCGCTGGAGGTTGTTGGAGGAGCGGGGCCACTTTGTACTCTCCTTGCGGCTAATTGTCTGCATCCAGGCGGACGGCGTCTGAGGGGATTTTCATTTCAAAACGCGCCTGGGTCACGCCCTGGTTGACGGTGCGTTCTTCCACGCGGATCTGAATACGGTCTTTGCCTTGAATGATTTCTGTGTGGCCGGGAAGGAGAACGCCGTTTTCGGTACGGTATTCGGACAAAATCCGCCGAGAGAGGAGCACGCCTTGTGGTGTGTGGATCTGTTCTTCCTGGAGGGTTAAGGTGCGGCGGTCCAGTCGAACTTTTCGAATCCAGAAAGGTTCGACGATGCGTACAGAGAGCGTGTCGCCGCGGATTTCGAGAGGGCCAGCGTTGGGCAGGAGGATTGGGGAGAGGTTCGGTAGACCCAGGATGGCGGCACGGGCACCGTAGTAGGCCAGATCGACACCGGTAACCCGGTAAAGCACTTCGTCCAGGGGGCCTTCCAGATACCGGTTTTCTCGGGGGAGATATACTGCCAACGAGTCGTTCCAGGAGCGTGCGGACAGTACGCCAATCCCCAGGAGCGTGTCGCTGATGTCCAGTTTAAGCCGATCCGGGGAGCGGAAGGCGATGACGGCAAGGCCTTTTTGGCGAATGTTGTCAATGCGCAGATCCACTCGGGCGCGGGCTTGCACATCCTGGAGATTTTGAGTTTGAGATGCAACGATGTGCAATAACTCTGCTGTTGTGTGCACCGGGCCAGCGTCAGGCAGACGTGGTAGCCGGGCGGTGCAGGCGACGCACGCGAGGAGCAACGGGAGTGCGATAAGGTGCCGAAAGAACATGGAGCCCCTGGAGCAGATGATGTTGACGCCTATGGCTGGTCGGATGCGCCGGTATGGATATCGGTATGTAGCTTGTTTCGAATGGCCTCGTTGTTTGGATCGAATTCGGCGGCGCGTTG
>JAQCGA010000598.1 GCA_027619145.1 bacterium
TATACGCTTTTTATTCATCTAAAGCGTTTTTTCCGGTCGAACCCCCGTCCGGGTGTTCTACGGCAAGTTCCTTCCATACCTCTCCCTACCGGGTTTTGCGTGGGTCTCTCTACGTGGTCCATGCTTCTTTCCTGATTTAATTCCCTCTGGTTGTACCTGAACCGTGTTCTCATTTTCAATTTTGTTATTTGAAGGCGTTCAATGTGCGGGATTCCTCTGTACGATTCCCGGTTGCCGTGTGATTTGCAGGGAAAACAGGTGAAGGGCACGGATTTCCTTCCCTCTTCTCAGAGACCTGTTCCTCTGCATCTCTTGCTGGCCTTCTCTCAGGAGATCAGGATGGTTTCTCAAGAAAAGCCGCGCGATGCGGTGACGATGCTGGTTGTGGACTATGGAACCGGAGCCGCCCGGCTGCTGGGTTGTGCATTTCAGCGGCCCGGAGTGAATCTGCGGCGGACAACGGGCAATGTTGAAGCGCTCCGCATTGCAAAAGAAGATCCGCCAGACCTGGTGTTGATTGATTTGACTTCCGGTTCCAACTCCGGTTATTTACTGGCGGCGCTTTTAAAAAATCAGAAGCATTTTAATTCACCACGTGTTGCGGGAATTTCGACGCTCGGTGGCCGTTCGCTGGAGCAGATGGCACCGGGCCTTCAGCCGCTGGGGTTCGATCGCTGCGTTTCACTCACGTGGCCGATTCAGCGCCGGGTGGAGGTGGTAGATGAGATGCTCGATGAGGTCTGTTGCTGAATCTTCAAGGAGTACAAATTCGCCGGGAACGTTTCCGGTGTTTGATTTCTGCCGGGGTGATTAGGACACTCCGACTGATGGGGGGGAAGTTCTATGGATGTATTGAAACGTGCGCTGAATTTTATGTTTTCCAATTCGCTGTTTTTGATTTTCGGCGCTGCCGCAGGTCTGGTATGGGCGAATCTGGATAAGGTGGGATACGGCCACCTGCTTCATTTGAAGTTGCTGGCAAACCCGATTCTGGGCGTTGCGCTGCCGGAGGGCGGTTATGCCATCGATGTTCACTATCTGGTGAATGAGATTTTGATGGCGTTCTTTTTTGCAATTGCCGGGAAGGAAGTGTGGGAGGCCACACTCCCGGGCGGTTCGTTGAACGATCCGAGAAGGGCTGCCACGCCGCTGATCAGTGCGATAGGTGGGATGGCCGGGCCTGCTCTGCTGTACCTGGCGGGTGCCTATCTGGTGGGGCAGGGCGCCGAACTGGGGAAAGGATGGGCAATTCCCTGTGCAACGGATATTGCGTTCGGTTATATGGTGGTTCTGCTGGTGTTCGGGCCAACCCATCCGGCGGTTCCATTTCTGCTGCTGCTGGCCATTGCGGATGATGCGATGGGGCTGATGATCCTGGCGATTTTCTATCCGCAGGGCGAGGTGGTGCTTGCCTGGATGCTTCTTCCGGTAGGGGCGGTGGGCATCGGCCTGCTGTTCCGTCGGTTGGGGTTGTCCAGCGCCTGGTGGTATATGTTGATTCCGGGCGCATTGTCCTGGTTTGGGTTTGCCAAATCCGGTTTACACCCGGCGCTGGGGTTGCTTCCGGTGATTCCCATACTTCCCCACGCACATGTGGCAGGAAAAGCATTCGAATGGGCAAAATTGGGAGTGGAGGATACGTTGAACCGTTTCGAGCATGGGATGAAAAAACCGGTGGAGATTATTCTGGGGCTATTCGGCCTGCTCAATGCAGGGGTCGTGTTTAGCGCGGTGGGTGCGCCAACCTACCTGGTTCTGGTTGGATTGCTTGTGGGAAAACCACTGGGAATCTGGCTGTTTGGAATGATTTCGGGCAAGACCTTCGGATTTGGAATGCCGGAAGGGATCGGCTCAAAAGAACTGTTTGTGGTGGGCTGTGCCGCAGGGATCGGTTTTACGGTGGCGTTGTTTGTGGCTACCGTGGCATTTCCGGCCGGGCCGATCCAGGACGCCGCAAAGATGGGCGCACTGGCTTCGTTTGCTGCGGCCATTCTGACGGTGGTTGCGGCCCGTGTGATGGGTGTGAAGAAGTGGGAAGGAGAGGCGGCAAAGGCCACGCATTGAGTCTGGCAGAACTGTGCGGAAGGCGGACTGTGAAGAGGGTATTCGCGGTTCGCCTTCTTTACGCACACCCTGGAGATTGCTCTTTTTTATTTGCGCAGATTCAGCCGCTTTGGTATCTTTTCTGCCTGATGGACCAGAAGTACTGTTTTAACATACGAACCGGTTGCCCCAAAACGGTGCCGGGACGCGCAGTTCAAGCCGCCTTAGCTCAACCGGCAGAGCAACGGATTTGTAATCCGTAGGTTGCGAGTTCGACTCTCGTGGGCGGCTCTTTTTATTATTTTTGCAATGAGTTAAGGCGACCCTGTTGGGGTCGCCTTTTCTTTTGGGCCGTGTCAACAAAGTGTCAACCCGGCATCTACAGGAGGAGGGATGCAACGTCCACGGTGATTCAACCCTTGATAAATCTCCGAGTATGATATATGGTAATGCCAGAGATGCGCTTTATGTCCAGGTCTAAAATTGTCATTACGCTTGATGAGGGGGCTCTCAGTAAGCTGGATCAGCTCGTCAAGGAGGCTGTATTTCCAAACCGTATAGCCCGGATCGATGTACATCGTCCTACAGAAAAGAAGGAGTTTCTGCATGCCTGATCGACCCCTCAGACGGTTGCCGGATAGAGAACCCTGCTATCCCGAAGTCCTCGTCCGCCCCGGCGTGAAGGTGCCTATGCGGGACGGCATCGAGCTTGCTACTGACCTTTATTTTCCTGCCTGCGGCGGCCAGGTGGTCAAGGAGCCGGTACCGGCGTTGCTCCGGCGCACCCCCTACAACAAGGGCGCTGCGAACGATGAAACCGCTTTTCGCCTCGCCCGGCACGGCTATCTGGTTGCTCTTCAGGACGTGCGTGGACGGCACGCTTCGAGCGGCGTCTTCGACTGCTTCGCTCAGGAGGCGGAGGACGGTTTCGACGCCATCGAATGGCTGGCCGCACAATCTCCCTGTGACGGCCGCGTCGGTACGTTCGGTGCCTCCTATGAGGCCTATGCACAGGCTGCGGCCGCTACCCAATCTCCGCCTCATCTGGCCGCCATGTGTCACGGTTTCGGCTACACACACGGCTATCACAGTGCCCGACAGGGAGGCGCGTTGGATGTGTTCTATCTATCCTATTTCGTCCGGATGGCCATGGATGGCAAAGAGGCCCAGGCAGATCCGAAAGTCAGGCGTG
>JAQCGA010000599.1 GCA_027619145.1 bacterium
TCAGCTCTGGATGCCGGAAGTTCGTCCTGTGTTGCCCGAGAAGGCCGTAAAAGAAGGGGATACCTGGACAGGCGAACAGCGTATTGATGTGCCTATTACCCAGATCCGGCAGAAGGGATACGTGGTATTAAACAGCACGTATAAACTGAAAAAGCTAAAAGAAAAAAAAGGTGTCCGTGCGGCCCAGATTGAAGAAATCCGCAAGGTTCAGTATCGTGGCTGGATCTTTTCGAATGCGGTATCTATTCTTGTGGAGGCAGAGGGCGAAGGCAAAGGCGAATGGATTCTGGACGCAGGAGAGGGTATGGTGATTGAGCACGAGGCTGAAATGGAGTTTGGGAAGGTCAGTGTGACGCTTCAAGAAGAGAACGAGCTTGTAGATGGGACCGAAGCGAAGATGAAACTGAAGTTCAAACGCGTGCTGGACAAGATCAAGTAGCAGATTATTTCTGTGCGATGGAGTAGGGATAGGATTTGCATGGAGTTGGACCGACAAGGGCACATAGGTGCCCTTTGTCGTAGGCGGACGCAATCTGAATTGCTACAGATACAGGACGCTGGGGATGCGACTCCGCTTGACATTGAATTTGACTTGTGCTAAACTAATGAAACGCATTCCTCCGGTCGTTTTATGAGCAATTGACTTTGGGCTTCCAGTTAGGTAAGCTTTAAGGAACAAGCTGGAAAAGATTTTCGAAGCATGGTTGTTCCGGGTTTTACTTCTTGCTTCAAATACCCACTTCGTATCTCGTTCAGGACTTCTTCGTGGTCCGGAACGTCCAGGAGGTGAGTTCCATAAACCGTCCCAATGATCCAAACCGCCAGAGAAAATCGCCGGACGATTTCCTGCAAGATTATGTGGACATGCAACACACGTTTCAGTCGCTGTCCATTATTGACCAGATTCTGATGTCGATGGATGAAAAAGACAAACGTCGCCCACTCCTGTACCAACTTCGACGGCAGCTTCAAGAGGACGAAATTACGTTCGAAGAGGCCCGGCATGCCATTGTAGAATTGGAGGCAGCGCTTGAGAAAGTAACCGCGCCCTCAAACCGGGTGGGCACATTGCTGGAGCCGCCGGACAACGGTGTGGCGTATATCAGTGTGGGAGGAGCAGAGTATTTTGCAAGTATAGATCCACGGCTGGACGAAGACGTATTGAAAGTGGGCACCCGTGTGCTGGTCAACGACGCGTTTGCAGTTGTGGGTGAACTGGGCTACGCTTCGGCAGGGCCGGTGGTTAAGATTGTGGATGTTCTGGACGATGGACGTTTGCGCGTGGGCCAGGAGCACGGTATGCAGGCCGCCATTTTGGGCCGTTCGGGCAATCTGGAGGAGACCCCGCTGAAGGCGGGAGAAGAAGTGCGTGCGGACCCCAATATGCGGATTGCACTGGAACGAATGCCCAGCCAGGAAGTTCGGGATTATTACCTGGAAGAGATTCCAGAATTGCCCTGGGACAAAATTGGCGGCCAGGACGAAGCCATTCGGGCAATTAAAGACACGATAGAGATGCCAGTTTTACATCCGGAACTGTTTACCCGGTTTCAATATAGTGTGCCCAAAGGGTTTCTCCTGTACGGCCCACCTGGATGCGGCAAAACGTTGATTGGAAAAGCCACGGCCTATAACCTGGTACGCCAGGCACAACAGGAAGCCGGACTAAAATTAAAAGAATGTTTTATGCATATCAAAGGCCCTGAGATTTTGAACATGTGGTTGGGCGAATCCGAACGTCAGGTTCGGGAAATTTTTACACGTGCCAGAGACAAGCGCAAAGAAGGATATTTGCCGGTTGTCTTTATCGACGAGGCCGAATCCGTTCTGGGCACCCGGCGTGCTATGCGCTCGCATAGCATTTCAAATACTGTGGTGCCCATGTTTTGTTCGGAGATGGACGGCATTGAATCCCTGCAGGACGTGGTGATCATCCTGGCGTCCAATCGTCCGGACCTGATCGACCCCGCCATTTTACGCCCTGGGCGGATTGACCGAAAAATTAAGGTGGTGCGGCCGAACGAAGAAGACGGCAGAGAAATTCTGAAGATCTATCTGACCTCCGATCTTCCTATTGCACAGGAGGAAGTGACACAGCACGGAGGCGATGTCCAGAAGGCTTTGGATTCGCTGGTGGAGCGGGCTGCGGAAGAAATTTATGCAAACCGGGACAATACGCGGTTCCTGGAGGTCACGTTGCGCAGCGGGCGTAAGGATATTTTGCACCGTGGCAACCTGTGCAGCGGTGCTATTCTGGAGTCTATTGTTCGACGTGCCAAAGAGCTGGCTATCCGGCGTTCTATTGCATCGGGTGCAGAAGAAGGCATCTCGATGGAGGATCTGTACCAGGCGATTGATACGGAATACGCCGAAAATGAGATTTTCCCACCCACGGACAATACGGAAGACTGGCTCAAGTTGCTGGATTATGACCCGGAAAATGTGGTGCGTGCCTCGCCGATTCGACCTCAACGGGAAATGCGAAAGCGGGGCAGCGGCATTATTTGAACACAGGTACAGATGGGTATTGTTCCAGAATATCATTGAAGAAATACAAAGGAGCGCATGAAGCGGCTTTTCGGGTTGGAAACAGAGTACGGGATCACCATCGATGGGGTGGAGAAGATGGATGTGGTGGAAGAGTCGATGCAGTTGATCCGCTGCTACCAGCAGGGTGAATTTGTACCGTTGTGGGATTATCAACTGGAGAATCCACGCAAGGATGTGCGTGGATTTGAAGTGAAAGAGTTGTTGAACGACACAGACGAACAGGTTCACCTTCAGCAGGATCGGAAGCGGAAAATACCGCTGAAAGAGTTGAAGAGTGACCTGATTATTTATAACGGCGCTCGATTTTACAACGACCACACGCATCCGGAATACAGCACAGGCGAATGCTTGAGCTTGTTTGAGCTGGTTGCGCAGGACCGTGCAGGCGAACGGATTGTAGATATCTGTGCCCGGCGACGAACAGAGATGCTGTCTGAAGGATCGGTGCGGATGTATAAAAACAACACCGATTTTGAAGGGCATAGTTACGGGTGTCATGAAAATTACCTGATGGCTCGCTCCACGCCGTTCGACCGAATTGTGAGCGGACTGCTTCCTTTTTTTGCGACCCGACAAATTTTCGCCGGGGCAGGCAAAGCCGGTGTGGAGCGGGGGGACCGTGCGGGACTCTATCAGCTTTCGCAGCGGTCCGAATTTTTTGAAGTGATTGCCAGTATAG
>JAQCGA010000600.1 GCA_027619145.1 bacterium
CCATCGTAAACGTCCCTGGCGCAATATACACAAAGTCCATCGTCGCGCCTCCAGGAAGGGCAACATTTAGAAGTGTCGGCGATTGATTGCCGGGAGCCACAGCATGTCCAATGCCTTCTGGCAATGAGGCATTGGAAGGATCAATTCCATATGTCGCAATGATTAGCGCATCGGAAATATTCACCCGACCGTCGCCGTTCACATCCCCCAGAGAAATATCGCCGCCGTTGGGGATAGAAATAGAGCTATCCAGACCGTAAGTTGCCACGATCAGCGCATCGGAAATGTTCACCCGGCCGTCGTTATTCACATCTCCCAGGATATTCGCCTGCTGTTGCTGTACCTTTGGAACAGCCTGCGGACCACCCCGGCTTACGATAAAAGAAAGCGGTCCTGTACCGGAACCGATAACAACTGGCTGATGAACGGAAATCGGTGTGCCCGGACCGTAAATGGTTACCCCGTACGTACCACCAACCTGTTGCACTGCACTCGAACCCTCTTCTGCCGAACGGGGAAATCCACGACCTGCGGATGTCTTGTGCCCATCCAGCAGGACCATCCGCCGGGTATCCATCGCCCCGTCCACCGTCAGCGCGTAAAGGTAAACCCCTGCGGCAACCCCCTGGCCCTGGTCGTCCGTTGCATCCCAGTTTTCCGTATAAGACCCGGCGGGCTGCACATTGTCCACAAGCAGCCGTACGCGCTGACCCAGCACACTGAAAATCTCCAGCCGCACCGATGCCGATTTCGCGAGTTCATACGGAATCACCGTGGAGGGGTTAAACGGGTTGGGATAGTTCTGCATCAGCCGGAACGAGCTTAGTCCGGGACGATCCTGCGCCCCCGGCGACATCTCAAACCGACCGTCGGAATCCGTAATCACGCTGAATACTTCGTGCAGATCACCCAGGTCAAAAAACGTAACCCGCACACCGGCTGCGGGTACGCCGTCTTCCGAAAATGTGACGGCACCGGACACAACAGCCTGCGCCGAAGTCGAAACTGGAGATAAAAACATACAAAGCAGGAAAACGCTGATTATGAACCTCATGGTGCTCCTCCTCCGGACACGGAAAAATTCCATTCGGACCCACCTGATCTACGGGATATGGGGATCCCTAAAGGCAGTATGGCGCAGCAATACCTTTCAGTTGCCTTACCTTGAAGATAAAAAATCCCGCACAGCCGTCCCAGAATTACAGGACACCGCGGGATGGGAATATTCGGATAAACTCCCCACTATGGGGAGTTTGGCTCAATCTATAATTTTGATGGCGAGGCATCAATACCAGGTGCCTTCCTGGCACCCGGAGCAAATGGAAGGAAAACGCTGAAAGAATCCTCCGACCAGCGAAAATATAAGGCGTCATTTTGAGTGTGTCAAGAAACAACCTGTTCGCACGATCTGAGCTACCCCCCATGCAAAGAGGCCGGAAAGTCACGCTTTGCGGGGAGCATTTATACCGGTTTATCGTGAGTTGTAAGAAGCCTATGAATTTGCGTATATTAGAGCAAAAGAAAGCTCTTTGCGTTGGAAAGACTTGTATTGGTTTATAGGCGACCGGTAAGAACGCTGTTAGAAACAGGTTAGATCTCGGACTGGCCCGTGACACGGCATGAAGCGCCCGGCGTCACGGGCCAGTCCTTTATCTCCACACAGGGGGATGTTATGAGGAAAAAAAAAGAAAGCAAAAATTCGCTCTCGTGGGCGTACCGACTTCAGGTGGAGTATATGCGCCGCGACCCGGAGTACGCAAAAGATCACAGGCGGTGGGCGGAAGCAGAAAAGGCAGCGTGCGAGGAACCCCTATCTTGCCGTGACGAGAAAGACACAGGCGATAGACGCCTGATAACCGGACAACCGCCGCCAGGTGGTTGGAGTGAAGCACACCTGCGCTCAGTACACATCCTGGTGGAATTGCGGGAGAAGTACAACCTCCCCCTGCTGGCATCCGCCATATATCCCCCCTGGCCGGAGCCGCTGCCAAAAGGCGCACCCAAGGTCATCCTCAAGGGCGTTACAGAATCCAATGACCTCTTTTCCTTCACCCATTATAGCGGTATGCAGAAACCATACGAGATGTTCCTGTGTGTTGATGTGCGGCAAGACAAAACTGAACTGCTCTCAGCCATAGATCGGATGATCACCAAAAAGAAGTGCGCGCTTGAACAGAAAGGGTTCAAGCGTGAAGGGCGCAGGCGACTTCAGGCGTGGGAGAACTACCTTCAGGCGTGGAATATGCGGCGAGGAGACAAGACGATAGGACAGATAGCGCAGAAGCTAAATAAGCCACGATCCACCGTCAGAGGATGGTTTCAGAAGGCGCAGAAGATAATAGACAGTAAGGACTATGTCGGCTTTGTGGAAGGACTCAGCTGTGCGAAATAAGCACCCCTCTTTATATCGCACAGTTTTCAGTGGAAAATGGGTATAGTGCCTTGATATTTAGCCGAACGGGGTTATGTTACTTTATTCCCAAAAGGGAGAACCGACGGGTGTGGGCACACCCGTCAGGTTGTAGACTCCCGTACAAAATTCTTCCCGCAGAACCGAACCAGGAGCAAACGTAAAGTATGAATCCACTCTAACCGTACGTCAATAAAAAATAAGGAGGTCATATGCACGAGAGCGACTATGTAACGATCAAAGAACTGGCCGCACGGACACACACATCGAGCGCCACCTTGTATGCGCGGTCGCGTTTCAACGAAATTCCCGGCCAGGTTCGCCTGGGCCGGCGCGTGTTGGTATGCTGGGCCACTTTTCGTGCCGCGCTGGAAGCGGGAGACCTCTCCCATCAGTGGGGGCGCGACGCGGGGACAGCCCAGGCCTAACATTCGCGGAAAGGCGATAGCCGTGCAAGCGGAAACGTCACTCACTCATCAAGAACCCGGCCTGCGGGCCGACCTGGAGCGTGGGGCGGGGAGACCGGTAGCTCCCCGCTCCCGTTCCGGCTACCGGAGGATCGAAATGGCAGAGCAAACGCGAAGTCGAACCTATGAGGCAGCGAGGCGGTATCTGGCCTATGGATGGCCGGTAATTCCGTTGGCCGCACACGATGACCTGAGCTTCCCCGAAGCAGAGAGAGGTAAGCGGCCACTGCATCCAGGATGGCAGCAATATTGTTCAGAACTCCCCACAAAAGAGGATGTGGTTCACTGGTGGGAACAGACACCCGACGCCAATGCAGGCCTGCCCTGCGGTACGGCCTCGGGC
>JAQCGA010000601.1 GCA_027619145.1 bacterium
CGAACAATCTGGCCAATTCGTCCGACCACCGAGCCATTCTCAACACCCTGAAAAAAGAACTCTACGAACTCCTCGACCCGGAAGCCACCGACCTCCGCGCCAAAGCTGACCAGGCAGCCCTCATCGAAACCTTTGGCGGAGAAGAAGCCGTCCGCAACCGGGGTGCTTTCGACAACTCCCCGGTGCCAGGAGAAAAACCGACATTCCGAAAACACGGATAAAAGCACCCTCATCCCGCCCGGCTACGCCAGGCACCCTTCTCCCAGGTCTGGGAGAAGGGCCTACAAAAAAGGCTTCGCCATACAAATAACTATCCCTTTCACAAGGAGCACATCAATGACCCCTGAAGAAAAATTCATGTTCGACCTCGAAGGATACATCGTCATCAAAAACGTACTCACCCCCGAAGAAGTAAAGAAAATGAACGCCTTCGCAGACACCACCTTTCCAGACGGCTTCCCCGAAAACGGCACCAACCGCACCAGCCAGATCTCGAAATGGGGCCCCGATTTCCAGGCCCTCCTCGACCATCCCAACGTCATGCCCTATCTGGTCGAACTCCTCGGCCCCAAAGTTCGTGTGGACCACGACTACTGCATCTTTATGAAAAAAAATGCTACCCGAGGAAGTTTACACGGTGGAGAAACCGACCTGGAAGGCGACCACTGGTATAAGTACCGGGACGGCGCCATGCGCAACGGCCTGACCGTTGCCACCTTTTTTCTCAGTCCAGCAAAAAAAGGCGACGGTGGGTTTTGCTGCATCCCCGGAAGCCACAAATCCAACTTCATCTTCAGCCTGCCACGGGACGTCCGCACCTTCGAACGAAAGCCACACTATGTCGTCCAGCCCGAAGTAGAAGCCGGCGACGTACTCATCTTCACCGAAGCCCTCATCCACGGCACCATGGCCTGGACGGCAGACCACGAACGCCGCGCCCTCCTCTACAAATACAGCCCCGGACATTCCGCCTGGTCAAAAAGCTATTACAATCCAGAAGACTATCCCAATATCACCGACCAGCAACGCCGCCTCATGGCAGCTCCATGCGTGGGCAGCCGTCCCAACACCGTCGAAAACGCCGCCTGACCGCCTCACCCCAATAGGAGTTCTTATGGCCCCCTCCATCAAACCCTGCCCCCTCTTCATCAACGGTGAATGGATCGCCTCTTCGGCAACCCAAACCGAACCCGTGTACAATCCCTCAGAGGGAGTTCAAATTGCAGCCACTCCCATGTGCGAGGCAAACGAAACCAGCCGCGCAGTAGAAGCCGCTGCCACCGCCTTTCCCGCCTGGGCCGAAACCCCGGTAATCGAACGTGCACGCCTCATGTTCCGCTTCAAAGAACGCCTGGAAAATCACTTTGAAGAACTCGCACAAATTGTCACACGCGAACACGGGAAAACCCTCGACGAATCCCGAGGCGAAATCCGGCGCGGCATCGAAGTTGTAGAATTCGCCTGCGGCGCCCCTTCCTTGCTCATGGGCGAATCTCTCGAAAACATCGCACGCGACATCGACTGCGACACCATTCGTCAGCCCGTGGGAGTCTCCGTTTCCATCAGCCCGTTCAACTTTCCCTTCATGGTTCCCATGTGGACCCTCCCCATCGCCCTCGTCTGCGGAAACACCTTTGTCCTCAAACCTTCAGAAAAGGTTCCGCTCAGCGCAGTTCGTCTCGTCGAACTCCTCGCCGACGCCGGCCTGCCACCCGGCGTACTCAACCTGGTCCACGGTGGCAAAGAAGCGGTGGATACCCTGCTTACCCACCCGGACGTTCGCACCGTATCCTTCGTAGGATCTACACCCGTTGCCAAATACATCTACGAAACCGCCACCCGAAACGGCAAACGTGTACAATCTGCCGGCGGTGCAAAAAACTATATGATCGCCCTTCCAGATGCAGACCTGGACACCACCCTCAACAATGTGATGGGCTCCGCCTATGGCTGCGCAGGCGAACGCTGTATGGCCGGCAGTATCCTCGTATGCGCAGAAGGTGCAGCCAACCGATTTCTGGACCCACTTGCCGAAGCCGCACGCAAATTCCGCGTGGGTCCTACAGATCGAGATCCAGATGTACAGATGGGCCCACTGGTCACCCCGCAACACCTGGAGCGGGTCAACACCTGCATCAACACTGGCCTCGCCGAAGGTGCCGAACTTCTCGTGGATGGACGAAACGTCCGCGTAGAAGATACCCCAAACGGCTTCTACCTGGGCCCTACCGTTTTTGACCACGTCCGGCCAGACATGCAAATTGCCCGCGAAGAAATCTTTGGCCCCGTCCTCTCCGTCATGCACACAGACAACCTGGACGCCGCCATCGAAACCTGTAACAACAGTGGATACGGAAATGCCGCCGTCCTCTTTACAAGCAGCGGGGCAGCCGCACGCAAGTTTCGCCACAGCGTAAACGCAGGCATGGTCGGCATCAACATCGGTGTCCCCGCGCCCATGGCCTTCTTCCCTTTCTCTGGCTGGAACAATTCCTTCTTCGGAGACCTCCACGTCCAGGGCCACGAAGGCATCTCCTTCTTCACCCGCCAGAAAGTCACCATCAGCCGCTGGGTAGAAGGAAAAAAATTCTTCTAATTCGACCTCAGCCTCATTCCGCGTACGGGCGACCGGCCCGGTCGCCCCAACAGGAGCCCCGATGAATAAGACCGAAACCAAACTCTTCAAAGACCTCCTCGCCCTCCCAACTGCCCCGTATTACGAGGGAGCCGTAGACGCCTACATCCGCGCCTTCGCAAAAAAGCGCAACCTCTCTGTCAAAACCGACAAATACGGCAACCTCATCGTCCGCTACACAAATGGCAAAAAACCCAAACCCGTCGCCCTGGCCGGACACATGGACCACCCCGGCCTCGAGGTCCTGGAAGCCAATGGACGCGACCTTACCGCCCGCTGGCTGGGCGGCTGCGATCCAAAACACTTCCCCGGCGGCCGCGTCATCCTTTACTCTGGCGGCGAAGAGATCTCTGGCAAAGCCAACTCCACCCTTTCTCCAGAAAAAATCTTCTCCATTCGCGCCGCCCGTAGCCTGCCTGAAACCGAAGGCGTCTTTGGCCACTGGCAACTCAAACCCGTTGTATTCAACGGCGACCTGATCCACACCAAAGGCGCAGACAACCTGGCCAGTTGCGCCGCCATTCTGGCAACCCTGGACCGCCTCCGCCGCAAAAAAACCAACGCCGACCTGTGGGGTGTCT
>JAQCGA010000602.1 GCA_027619145.1 bacterium
TGTTATGCCGCCTGAACCGGTTTGTCAAACGCAACACACTCACTGCTCTTTCAAATAAATTTATTCACGTTTTTTGCCGTCATTCCCGAGCGCTTTTATCGGGAACCCACTGTCAAAAAACCTGGATTCCCGCTTGCGCGAGAATGACATCACAGGTGCCAATGAATATATTGTCAATCTACCCACTTAATGGACCAATAGGCCTTGACAATGGTGCCCTCTTTCTTTTCATTGATCTATTCGCTTCCATTCACCCTATACCCCCACTTGCCATGACCCAACCTGCCAAATCCTTCGAACTCGCACAAAACCCGGACGCGCCCGAACTCCACGTCCGAAAATCCGTCCTCCTCTGCATCGCCCTCACCCTGGTCTTCACCTGCATCGCCGTCACCTACCTGGAATTTAAATCCCGCTCCGCCCACATGGCCATGTCCAACCTCCCGCTGGCCGTGCTCCTGCCCTTTGTCATCTGGCTGCTGGGCAACACTCTGCTCAAGCGCATCTTTCCACGCTTCTCTTGCAATAGCCAGGAACTGCGCGTCATGCTCTGTGTGCTCTGGGTGGGTGCCGCTTTTACCGGGTACAACTGGGTCACCCAATGGGTCGGCTCCATGGCCGCACCCCTCTACTTTGCCTCCCCCGAAAACCGCTGGCAAGAACTCCTCTTCGACCATATGCCCTGGTGGATGTACCCCGCCCGGTACCCCGGCGTCGTCGAATCTTTTTATCTGGGCCTGGGTCGCGATGAAGCCCTGCCCTGGTCCGCGTGGGCCGCACCTGTCTTCTGGGCTGGTTCTGCCGCCCTGGCCATGGCCGCCATTGGCCTCGGACTCACCGCCATCTTCCAGAAACAGTGGGCCGAACACGAACGCCTCACCTATCCTCTGGCCGAAGTCGCCCTCGAACTCACCGACGGTTTCGACCGGAAACGGGGCTGGCCGCCTTTTGTCCGCAACCGCCTCTTCTGGATCGGCTTTGTCATTGCCGCTCTGCCCATCCTCTGGAACCTCATCGAATACTGGGTACCCGGCTTTCCCCGCCTGGCCATCTTTGACCCTCTGGGCACCCGCAGAACACAGATCCCGCGGTACCTGATATGGGCCTTCTCCTACCGTCTCCTGCCCATCGTCATCGGCTTCATCTTCCTCTGCGACCTGAACATCCTCTTCAGCCTCTGGTTCCTGCACCTGGTAGGCCAGGCAATTACCTACAGCATGAACCGCGTTGGTTTCTCCGTAGGACTGGCCGGACAGGAGGCCGGTCCAGAAGAAATCTTCAGCATCTTCTCCAATGGCATTATCATCGGCCTGGTCGCCTGGGCCCTGTGGGCCGCTCGGGGCCACCTGAAACAGGTCATACAACAAATCCGCTACCCCGCATCACCGGGACCTTCTACCACCAGCATCCTCAGCGCCCGCGCCTCGGCCCTTACCCTTTTCGGCGGTGCCTTCTACATGATCTTCTGGCTACACGCCGTGGGCTACAGCCTGCCCATGGCCGCCGCGTGGCTGTTCCTGTTCTGGGCCAGCATCTTCGCCGCCATGAAATATCTTGCCGCCAGCGGCTTCGCATACCTCTGGCCCCACTGGGCGCACGAGATCCCGGAAATCTGGACCGGCACATCTGGCATGTCAAATACAACCCTCGTGGCTTCCCGTCTGGTAAGCTGGCGGATCCTGCCCGGCTGGCGCCTGCCTCCGGCGCTGCTACACGTGGTCAAACTCATCGGCGGAAAACCGGGTACCGGCCGCCTGATTATGGGCAGCGTTATCTCAGGCTTCCTCTTTGCGGCCTGTTATACCATCTGGCTCTGTTATACCGAAGGCGGTGGCACCTTCCGTACCTGGTCTCTCGTAGGTGCACCCCAGGGCCTCTACAACGGCGTTGCCTCCCTCGTTGCAGACACGGACCCCTCCGTAACCGATCCGGGAAAAATCACCGTCTGGCTCCTGGGAGGTCTTACAGCGGCCGCCGCTGTTCTCCTCCAATCCCGCTTCCCCTGGTGGCCCATCCACCCTCTGGGCGTCATGCTCATGTTCGAATGGTACGTGAGCATCTACCTCCTCAACATCTTCCTGGTCTGGCTGATCAAACTCACCGTGCTCAAGTTTGGCGGCATTGCCCTTTACCGCCGCATGAAACCCGCCGCCTACGGTCTCATCGTAGGCTACGTCTTCGCCCTCGGCTGCTCTTTCCTCGTGGACTTTATCTGGTTCCCGGAAGGCGGACATTACGTGCACGGATATTAATCAGGACCGCACCATCAAATACACAATAGACCCAATCGCGTACAGCGTACTTCCACCCAGCAGAACCCACCCCAGCCCGCGCTGCTGAGCCTTCAGCGTGTACCAGAGATACACCCCCGAAACCGCAAACATAATCATTGCAACGCTAACCACATCCAGCAGAAACCCCCACCACCAGAAAAGAACCCCACCTTTGTATCCATGAAACTGGTGCATCCGGTTCATCATTTGTGCAAAACCATATTCTCTCAACGTCACCCGCACGCTGTCCGCTCCCGGCATAAAGAACACCCGTTCTTCCGACCCGGGCCGCAGGTAAACAAGTGCAAATTGGCCGTCTTTCTCCTTCCGCGAAAACTCGTACCGCCCCTCCAGCCCCACATCCTTCCGAACCTGTGCCTGCATAGACTCCAAATGGTTGAGTACAACTTTGTCTTCACCATCAGGCAACGGCTTCCACTGAAATACAACCTGCCTTTCCGTATCCTTCCGGTTGTTGGGAAACCAGTTGGAACGGTACATAATAAATCCCGTAATCGCATACATCACCACAAAAGCTGCCAGAAATAGCGCCGCATACAGATGAATCGTCCGAACCAGACGGTAAAACATGCTCCCTCCCCAGTTAAAGGACCATGTAAAGCATAAATAGAATGGACCCGCCAGAACCCACGCCCAACAGCCACCAGCCCATCCTCCGCTCCGGAACGCGTACCCACCAAAAATAAATCCCGCTAAGCACAGAAAATATCAAAGCCCAGATGGAAATCTCCGAATACACGGACCAGGTGGGCGACCACCAGGTTGACCCCGGCATGTTGCGCAACCCGTGCAGCCCGCGCAGAATGCCCAGCAACCCCTTGTTCGTCACCTCCACTCGAGCGTGTCCGGTTTCGGTATTCAGATAAACATCGTACTCCCTGCCCGGCCGCCCCATAAAAAACTGGAACCCCTCGTCG
>JAQCGA010000603.1 GCA_027619145.1 bacterium
GGTGGGGGGGCGGGCAGGCGCAAAATGGCCGCATACCCGGTTGCACCTGTAGATTTGAGGCTTTGGGCCACGGTACTTGCCTGCTGGCGGGTATGGAATTTGCCCACGAGGACGCGGAAAAAAGGGCCTCGTCCAGGAATATCCACGCCAATGACCTGTACTGGATATTTTTTCTTGTAAGATTGTGCATCGCGTTCCGCCCAGGCTCTGGTCTTATGAGAGGCAACATGAACCGTATAAGAGGCTCCGTGTTGGGTGGCGTTGTGCGCGACCAGGTGTGCTTTCTTTTGGGGCGGTGTCGTTGGGGCGGTTGTTAGAGAAGGCACGGTTTTGGGGCGTTTGGGAGGTGACGGTTTGGCTTTTGGGAACGCTTTTTGAGACGCTGATTCCGCCGGAATCGGTGTGGGAATAGAAACCGTGTCTGGCAAGGAAGATTGAGATGAAGGTTCTTTCTTGGGGGATTCTATCGGTTTGGATGGGTGCTCCAAAACTGGGTCTACAGGAGGTGGCTGGAGGCGCAACAGGTCCAGTTGCCAGAGGATTCCTGCGGCCAGGAAAAGCATCAGGAAAATCCAGAGCATAATGTGTAGGAGTGAGCCACCCGGCTCATTTTCTGGTTCTTCTTCTGCACCAATCATCATGTCGTCTGACACAGTTTCTGCCCCAATGACCATGTCATCGGGCTCTTCTTCTCCACGGTTTCGGATCTGCTCAATTTTTGAGCGCGACCAGGCCACGGTGGGTTCCAGGTAGGAGTAGGCTTCATTCCAGGTAGATTTGGCCTGCCGGAGGGTTTTTCGATAGATGCGCAGCGGCCACGGACCCACGTCGTCCTCTGTTTCGTTACCGTAGGAATAATATGAATAGTAGCGCAGGTCCCGGAAATCTTCGCTGGCGTCGGCGCGCAAGCCGTTGATCACAACGCCAAGTACGCTGACATTCACATTGTCCAGTTGCAACTTGGCTCGTCTCAGGGCGCTTCGTGAAACCTGGCCAATTTTGTAGACCAGCAGGACACCGTCCACCTTGGTTCCCAAAATGGTGGCATCTGTGGCCTGGAGCACGGGGGGAGAGTCTATTAAGATGATATCGTACAATTCTCGCACTTCAGCAATGAACTCGGTCATCCTTCGTGTATCGATAATTTCAGAAGGGTTGGGAGGGATGGTGCCGCTGGTAATGATGTTCAAGTTGTCCATGCCGGGCGTCATCATAATGTCTTCCATGCCCAGGCCGCCCACCATAATATCGGTTACGGTGCGGATCACTTCCCGCCAGGCGTAGTTGCCCAAGATGACGTCTGTAATGCCCGGTTCTCTTTCCAATCCGAAAATGCGCGAGATGGTGGGCCTGCGGAGGTCTCCGTCGATGAGGAGCACACGGTTTCCGGCCTGGGCCAGGGTGATGGCCAGGTTGGAAATGGTTGTACTTTTTCCTTCCTGGTTGGAAGAGCTGGTGACCGAAATAACTTTTGCGCCTTTTTCCAGATTGGAAAACTGGATGTTGGTGCGCAGTGCTCTGTAGCTTTCGGCCAGGGTAGAGCGGGGTTCAAAATGAGAGGCAAGGCGTAGCCGCCGTTCCATGGTTTCGGTATCGTCTTCAGGGATGCCGCTGCGAACCATGGCTTCTTTCATGTCTTCTACATCGATTTGTGGGATGATGCCCACCACAGGTACTTCCACGTATTCTTCTACGTCCTCAATGGTGCCAATAGATGTGTCCAGGGTTTCGGCAATGAATGCAAATACCACGCCCAGGATGAGGCCGAGCATTGCACCTACACCTGCGGTTGTGGTTGGGGTAGAAGGATTTGTAGGAGAAGAAGGGAGAAGGGCCTTTTGGAGAAGAGTAACGTCGTGTTGTTCGCCTGACTGTGCAATCTGAGATTCCTGGTAGCGTTCTTCGTAGAATTCCAGCATGGTGGCCTGGATCTGGACCTGTCGCTGGAGTTCCGACATTTCCAGGGCCATCTGGGGGAGCCGTGCATATTCTTTGCTCAGGTCTTGCACCATCACCGTATGGTTATTCGCGCGCTTGGTCAGAATCTCTCTTTGGACGCGTAGTGCAGAGACCATGTTTTTCTGAACGGCATCTTTGCGACCGTCCAGGTCCACAACCCGGGGGTGTGCTTCTGTGTAGTGGATGAGGATCTGGTTGCGTTCCTGGTTGAGTTGCTGAAGCTGGGTGTTGAGCTGGGAAAGTGTGGGGCCACCTTCTTCCGGGGGGATGCTGGAAAGGGTATTTTCGGAAAGGGTGCCTGTTTCGCGGTATTCCTGGAGCAGAACGTTGATGCTGCTGCGGATGGTTTCCATACGTTCCAGGGTGGCCTTTGCCTGGTTGAGCTGGCTGAGAACCGAACTGGTTCTACCTTCAACTGAGATGATCTGGGTGCTCTCCTGGAAGCCTTTCAGTTTTTCCTGGGCAGCGCGCAATCTGGCTGCAATGGTATCTCGTTGTGTCCGGATAAAGTGGCGCGACTTCAAGATTTTGGCGTTGCGGGTTTCAAAATTGTATCTTACGTACTCTTCAACAACGGCATTGGCAATGTCTCGGGCCTGGAAGCGGTCTCCATCTGTAATGGAAATGGAAATGATGTTGGTGAGACCTTCTACTTCCGTCTGAATCAGGGGGCGAAGGGCGAGAATGGCTTTGATCCGTTCGTCATCTATGGCTTCGCTGGTGTCCACCCTGCCCAGGCGGTGGGCAACCCGTTCCACTACCGGGTAACTGGTGATTACAGCCTGCTGCGTTTCCATTCCGTCTGAGCTCTCGAGGGCCGCCATATAGGCTTCCTGCGGACTCTGCTGGGTTTTCTCGTATTGGACCTTGGCTGTGGCCTTGTACTGCGGATCGGGTTTGGAAATGAGCGCAGCGGCAAAGCTGGTCATGCCAAGCATAAAGGTCGCAAAAACCACAATGACCTTGCGCTTGCGCAGGATGCGCCAGTAGTCTCTAAGGGTGACGTCGTATTGTGGCATAAGGTTTGGTTAAGGTGTTGGGTTTTGGAGGTTACGCTGCACTTGCTGGAATACCTGCTGTTGGACGTTCTGGGGCTGTTGTAGCAGGCCTCCAGTCTGTGTTCCGGGGATCGCTGTGGAGGACTCGGAGCCACCTGGGAAACTGTAATTGTATCCGCCCAGGTTCACAACCGGCTCGGTGCGGACAAGGCCACCCCAGGCCAGGATGGGCGAGAGTTGCGCGAGCACGTCG
>JAQCGA010000604.1 GCA_027619145.1 bacterium
CGTATTCTCGCCATACCGTTTCCAGCCACCTCCCACCCTGGACGAAGTGCGCAACCACATCAAAGGAACCCCGGCCGCTGCGGTGCTCGAACGCGCACTTACCACCCGCATCCACGAACTTCAGAAAACCTTTTTATCCACCGAAGCACTCCTGGACTGGCATGCCGGCGAAGGCGCGGCTGTCGGAAGAGATCCGCTGGGCTTGCACTTTGCCTACTCGTCCATCAACAGGCCGGATGCAGAAACCGGAGAAGAGCACCCTTACGGGTACGTAGAAGGTGGCATGGGTACAGTGAGCCGCCTTATTGCTGAAGCCGCAGAAGAAGCCGGTGCTACCATTCACCTGAACCAGGGCGTTGAACAATTTCTGGTTGAAAATGAAACCGTCGTGGGGATTCGCCTCTCCAACGGAACCGAGGTCCGTAGCCGGAGCGTGATTTCCAACCTGGACCCTAAGCGCACCTTCTTGAAACTGATGCCACAACAACACATTGAAACCGGGTTCCGGAATCGCCTGGAAAACCTGATTACAAACGTAAGCTGTTATAAACTCCTGGCCGTGATCAGCGAGTTGCCGCAGTGGAAAGCCTGGGACGGAGACCCTGAACTGCCGCACCGGGGTGCTGTCACCTTGCATTCCTCGCGTCCGGAAATAGACGCAACTTACAACGATCTCGAAGCTGGAAAACCTCCAGAAGCTCCCGCCATAAGCTTCTCCATGCCCTCTATTGCAGACCCGGGCCTCACCCAACCGGGTTACCATACCGCCTCGATCTGGATCTACCCGGCTCCCGCCAAATTGGCGAATATGCCCTGGCATGAAGTTCGCGAACAGGTCCAGGAAAACCTGATTGACCGCATCACAGACTATGCGCCAAATTTCAAATCCTCGATCCGGCACGTCGTTCTGCGAACGCCAGAAGATCTGGAACTGGAAAATGGCCTCACCGATGGCTGCATCTGGCACGTACAGCACGCCGGCGAACACCTTTTCTGGAACCGCCCACTACCCGAACTGTCGCACTACCGCGCACCGCAACGCGGCCTGTATCTTTGTGGCGCCGGCCAGCATCCGGGTGGCGAGGTCAGCGGGATCCCGGGCTACAACGCGGCACATGAGTTGCTGAAAGATCTGTAAGAAGCACCAGCATCCAGGCCTGCATCTGCGCAGGTGAACCATCGCACAAAAAATGAAAAGCAATTGATTCTGAACAACAAACTTACACGCTGACATATGAGGGGTGGACAAGATGGAAGAGCAAGAAATCGATCTATCGGACTACATCCGGGTAATTCTGAAGCGAAAATGGTTCATCTTTATTGGAACGGCAATCTGCACGCTCGCCGCTCTGCTTCTGAACGCACTGCAACCCCCGGTGGATGTATACGAAGCCCGGGCATCGCTCCTGCTGATCCCTCCCGCCTTCAAAACCGAACTCACACAAGCGCCATTCTCCATGGAAGTATATAAAGCCCTGGCGAAGGCACAGGACCTGGAGCAGGCCATCATAGATACCCTTCGTCTGGAAGACGCTGCCGGCTCCCCGTTGAATATCTCTGCTCTTGACGGATTGCTGAAGCCGGAAATTCTCTCCCAGAGCACAACGTACAGTTCCATGGTGAATCTGGTTGTAACATCTGCCGATACCGCCGCTCTCCCACCCGTCCGGCTTGCCAACACCTGGGCGGAGTTGTTCGTCAAGAAAAACAGCGGTATCAACTCCCGCGAGGCCATCGGATCGTACGAATTCATCAGAGACCAGTATGAGACCGCACGAACCAACCTGCACGCCGCAGAAGATACCCTCAGGGCGCTGGACGAGCAGCACGATCTTGGGTTTATGAAAAATGAACTTGGCCCCAAACAGGCAAGGCTGGCCCAATACCACACAGCACACGTCAACTCGCTGCTGGATCTAAAAAGCCAGACCCTGGCCCTGCAAAATCTTCAGCAAAAACTGCAGGCAATTCAGACCCCTGAAGGGCTCTGGGTGGGCGGATTCAGCGTCAAAGGGTACGGCAATATCCGCGTAGAATCCCTGAACAAAGATCAACATGAAATGCTAACCAACACAGTTCGGACCAGGGATCACGTCCTTTCTTTGCAAGAACGGGTTCGAACTTATAACGACGAGAACAATCTGGATTTTTTCAACAAAGATCTGCAAATGAAGCAGTCCAAGTTTACCAACCTCATGAATGAATCTTCGGACATCGAAATAGAGACAGCCTCAATGGATCAGATCCTGAAAGATCTCGGCCCTGTGAATCCTTCAAACGGACTTCTCGCCCCGGTGGTAAATACCGACTCCGAGGTGATTGTGGCCAGACTTGCCTCGCTTCTAAACAGGTATAACTTTTTCAAACCAAGGCAGAAACAGCTCAATCTGAGAGTTCATTCTCTGAAAACGGAAATTGACACCCTGGAGAACCTCAGCCGCGAACACCAGCTCCATCTGACCTGGATGAGCGACAGGCTGGATGTGATTCAGAAAGCCTACCAGAGTCTTTCACAGGAGTATGCCAGCGTAAATCAACGCGCCCAGGATCTGGAATTGTCCACCGAGGCACTGCGCACCCAAATCGCCGCTTCCGGTAAAGCAGTGGAACGACTCTACAGCGAAGTTCAGAAATTGACCAAGACCATCTCGGACCTTGAACTTGAACGTGCCCGTCTGGTCCGGGACAATCAGACCCTCAAAAGTACATACGACAGATTTGCCGCCCTGCTGGAAGATGCCCGAATTAACAAGGCTGGAAAAACAGGTGATATCAAAATCGTTATCCGGGCCGTAGAAGCCATACGTCTTCCCGGGGACGCACCCAGCAACACCACCCTGCTCGGAGTGGCCGTGGGTCTCCTTCTCTCCGTATTCCTCGCATTTTTCCTGGAATATGTCGAAAAAACAAAAACGACCCTCGAAGCCTGATCTTCCAGCCCCAGGAGAAACAATGCCCGCCAAATACGCCGGCTCTCATTTCTTTACACCAGAACAAATCGCCAACGCTCAGGGGAATATCGGACGCTTCTCCTGGGCCTCCGAAGAACGCGATGCGGCTGTAGCGCTTGCCCGACGATGGATCGACCTCAGCGATGAAACCCTGTGGCACCTGGTCGCAGAACAAACCATTGGTCGCAGCACCAACGCCAGCGTAGCAAAGGGATGCCCGCAATGTGGAGAAGGCATCAATCGTCACGGCGGTAGTT
>JAQCGA010000605.1 GCA_027619145.1 bacterium
CGCCCATCCAGTCTTGGACGATATAGTGGCCGTTGCGGTGCTCGAGGACTTTTTCTTCAAATTGAGGGATCATTGTGAACGATGCGCCGGGGTCCGGCAGGTGGTTTTCGGGTTCTGCTTCGAGGCCGAGTGCTTCTTGCAGGGCGGTGAAGTAGGGCACACCCCGGGGCAGGCCCTGGGTGTACCACGCTGCCAGGGTGGATTCCCGGGGGCCTCCGGGGGCAAGCACGAATTTGTCTGGTTTTCCAAAACACAGGGATTCCAGGTGGCGCTCTCTGTGGGTCATAGGGCAACCTCGCTTGGTTCGGTTCGCAGTGTGTTTTGACAATAAGAAGGACGCATCGGTTCGTTATACATGAATAGAACCGATGCGCACGTACCTGTCAATGCACGGGTGCTGTCTTTTGTATTGCCCTGCGGGCCGACTGCTCGTATTTTGGTAGGGTTCAGAAAGGAGGGTTGCAGGCATGAAGATTTTGCTGGCCGACGACGAGCCCGATATCTTGCTACTGTACAAGCAGATGCTGGAAGGGAGTGGATACCAGGTGGTTGCGGCGTGCAACGGAGAAGAAGCTCTGGTGGAGATTGGAGTACAGAGATTTGATCTGGTGGTGTTGGATTTGCACATGCCACGGGTAGATGGATTCGAGGTGCTGGAGGAGTTGAAACAGCAGGCGTGGGAGGTGCCCGTGATTGTGATGACGGGATACTACTCGGATGAGGCGATTGCGAAAAGGATGCACGGAATGAAGGTAGAGGAGGTGTTGCGGAAGCCGGTGATGATTACGACGCTGATGAATGCGGTCAACCGGAGTCTGGGAAAGAAATGAGCTGGGTTTACGGCCAGTCGAAGCTGTAGCCTACACCGCGTACGGTCTTGATGGCGCTGCCCATTGCCTCCAGTTTGGAGCGGAGCCGACGGATGTGTACATCTACAGTACGCATACCCCCGTAGTAATCGTAACCCCAGATGCTGTCCAACAGGTCCGCCCGCGTAAATACTCGGCCCCTGTGTGAGACCATGTGTTTGAGCAGTTCGTACTCTTTGAGGGTGAGTTCAATGACGATGCCTTTGACCCGGACCTCGTAGCGGGAGAGGTTGATCACCAGGTCTTCGATTTTGACGGTGTGTTCGTCATCGAGCCGGTCGCTGTGCCAGAGGACCAGGCGCAGGCGGGCTTCCATTTCACGAAGGCTGTAGGGTTTGACAATAAAGTCTGTAATGCCAAGTGCGAAATCCAGGCTCAGCGCGCAGTTTTCGTCTGCTGCAATGAGAAGGGGTGTTTCTTTTGTATGACGGTTCTTCCGCAGTTCTTGAATGGTTGCTTCCAGGTGCGCCAACTGGGGACCCACGTCAATCAGAATGAGGTCCACAGGGCGAAGTGGGGTGGTGTCTGGGGCCGGACCGCTGTCTGTGCCGGGGGCGATGAGCACGTACTGAACTTCGTGCCCAATGTATTCCAAGTCAGATTTTAGACGCGTGCCGTACGGTTCGTCGGCCAGCAGGAGAATGTATGGCATGGGGTCTTCAGCGGGTCTAGGGTTCCGGTTTGCACCTGCACGACGGCGAAATACTGGGCTTCGGTTTGTGCGGATTCAGGCGAGATACCGAAAGGGCGGGAAGCGACGTAAGTATAATGTTCGGGGTGGGTTTGTCAAGGTTTATCTGGTCCCTGAGGGATGGAATACCTGAAAGAAGAAGGGGGCTGAAGACGTTTAGGTCTTCAGCCCCTCTTTTATCTCCTGCGACTTTAGTATACCAAAATTTCACTTGAAAGTCAAGTAATTCAACTTACTTATAAACAAAAATTTATATTGATTTTTTTAATGAATTTTTGCATTTTATAGGTGGCGTATCCACCCATCTTTCGGAATTGTCGCCGGAGGGATCCGACCGATTTCTTTTGGAGGAGGATCTGTATGGTTGAATTGCTGCCCGGAAAGCAAGGTCTGTGCAAGGTATGCGGAGGAGAGATCCCCGAGGCGCGAATCGCCGCGTTGCCCGGAGTGCGTACCTGTGTTCTGTGCCAGAAGAAGCTGGAAGAACGCAGAAGGATTGAGGACTCGCTCGAGGCGGAAGCCGATCGTCTGGCGCTGGCGCCTTTGCAGCATCCGCGTATGGTAATGGATGGGGCAAATGTGGTAGTGGGTAGCTGGTCCGGGAATCTGATGGATGTTGTGGCCCGGGGCAGCGAACTGCGTGCACTGGTGCTTCGGGGAGATCGGTCCAGGGCGCGTGCGCTGGTTCAGGCCCTGCCTGTAGAGGAGCAGGCAGCACTGGTGGCACTGGATGAAGATCCGGAGCAGATGCTGTCGCTGGCTGGAATGGGAGATGAGAACAGACCGGCGTACAGTACGCCTGTGATGGACCTGCTACCTTCTGAGCTGTTGTCGAGTTTGATTTCTATTGACCCGGAGGAGGAGAAGTTTAACACAGAGTTGATCCGGGCAATGTCTCCTGGCACGTTGGGGCGATTGATGGCAGAAATTCTGGAGCCGATTGACAATGTGAAGCTGCGTGCCCAGGTGTCCTGGGAATGGCTGCGGGCGCTGGCGGAGTTGAATGACGCGGACCGGCTGGCGGAATTGCTCACCGGTGTGGACCCGGCCCTGCTCGAAGAGGCAGTGCTGGACCACCTGGAAAATCTGGAGTTGCAAAGTACGGCGCTGGAGATAGAGATGGAGGAAGGCGAGTTTGAAGTAGAGCAGTTCAGGCTGTTTTCGCAGGAGGCCAGTGTAGGTGTGCGGCTAGGCGAGACCATCAAGGATCCGGAAACGCGGAGGGTGATCAATGCGCTCTTTGAGGCGGCACCGGAGTTGATGCGGTACATTGTACGGGCGGCCTGGGAGTTGTCAGGGGGGGGCGGACAAGAAGATGACTCGGGCGTAAAGAAGGAAAGGAAACCGGATGAATCTTGACAGGGTCAAGCTGGACCGATTCAGGATTGATTCGGAGGGGTTCCTGGGACAGGCAATTGAATTGGGCATGAAGTTCAAGAAGCTTCCGGATCACATGCCGGAGATTCTGCTGGCGTTTCTTCGGATGGCGGGTGCGCAGTTTGCGCAGCGGTACCGGGCGGGGATTTCCATATCCGGCGAAGGGCTGGCTCGTGGAGTGCGCAGGGCTGCGGTAAGCCTGGAACTGGGGCTAAAAGATGCGGCCGAAGGGAACCTGGATACAGCAGCAGATTTATTGGCAGGGGG
>JAQCGA010000606.1 GCA_027619145.1 bacterium
TGTAGGGAAGGCCAAGCGAGAAGTACATGTCGTAGAAGTCAACGAAGAACTTGTGGAAGCGGTAGGAAAATTGGCGGCAGCGCGTGTAAAAGAAGCCAATCGGATGCCGGATAAAGAGGAACGGGCAACCGTGTTGTTCGACCTGGAAAAGGAAATTCAGGAGCAGTTGGAAGAACGGTTCCCAGAAAGCAAAGGGGCTATTTCTGATGCGGTTGGCGGGCTGGTCAAGGCGGACATGCGCCAGATGATTCTGGAAGAAGGACGTCGAATTGACGGACGCGCACTGGACGAAGTAAGGCCCATTTCCATTGAACTTGGTATTTTGCCCCGGGTACACGGTTCTGCCCTGTTTACACGAGGTCAGACGCAGGCGTTGTGCATTGCCACGCTTGGGAGCAAGCAGGATACGCGTATGGTGGATGATTTGGAAGGCAAGTTTTTCAAAAGCTTCATGGTGGACTACAATTTCCCTTCGTACAGTGTTGGCGAAACTCGGCGCATTAGTGCGCCCGGACGCCGTGAAATTGGTCATGGTGCCCTGGCCGAAAAGGCGCTGGAACCTGTTATTCCTGCCGAAGATCATTTTCCGTATACGATACGCGTGGTTTCTGAGATTCTGGAAGCCAACAGCTCTTCCTCTATGGCCACCGTCTGTGGTGGTTCTCTGGCCCTGATGGACGCTGGTGTGCCTACCAAAACGCCAGTTGCAGGTGCGGGTGTGGGCCTGGTCGTAGAAGGAGATAAGTGGGTGGTTCTCACAGACATCCTGGGAGACGAAGACCACCTGGGTGACATGGATCTCAAGATCACGGGTACTGCAGACGGGATAACTGCCATTCAGATGGACATTAAGATTGGCGGGATCAGCTCCGAGATTTTAGGGGAAGCGTTTGCAAGTGCTCGGCGGGCCCTGAACCACATCCTGGGACTCATGAACGAGGCGATTTCCGAGCCAAGATCTAAGCTCTCTGAGTATGCTCCGCGCATTTTGACCATCAAGATTGATCCATCTAAGATTGGTGCTGTGATTGGTCCTGGTGGGAAGATGATTCGACTCATTGAAGAAACAGGTGCCACGGTTTCGGTCGAAGACGATGGCGTGATTACTGTGAGTGCGGTGGAAGCCGCTGCCGGAGAAGAGGCGATGGCAATGATTCGAGCCATTGTAGAAGATCCGGAAGTGGGCAGCGTGTACAAAGGCACTGTAAAGCGTTTGATGGATTTTGGAGCCTTTATCGAAATTCTTCCAGGAAAAGAAGGCCTCTGTCACATTTCGGAGCTGGATTACCACCGGGTAAACAAGGTGGAAGACGTGCTCAAAGAAGGAGACAAGGTGGAGGTCAAGGTCATTGCAATCGACGATCAGGGAAAGATTCGCCTGAGTCGTAAAGCTACCTTCGATCCGCCAGAAGGCTACGTAGAACCGCCAGAAGAAAAGCGCAGCAGCAGTAGCGGCGGCAGCCGGGGCGGTCGGCGGCCGGGACGGCGGTAAGGCTGGTTTTTCAGTAGTTCCTTACGGGGTACGAGAGAAGGCGATCGGAGGTTCCCGGTCGTCTTTTTCGCTTTCAAGGTGGAGAGACGCGTGGGGTTAGGCGGAGCGTTCAGGAAGACGACGCTTGAAAATGGGGTGCGGATTTTAACAGAGCAGGTGCCCTATGTTCGCTCGGTTTCACTGGGCATCTGGGTACTGGTGGGTTCCCGAGACGAACAGGAGTCTGAGCAGGGCATTGCCCATTTCGTAGAGCATATGTTGTTTAAAGGAACAAGAACACGCGACGCGTTTACGATTGCCAACAGCCTGGAATCTTTGGGTGGGAGCCTGGATGCGTTCACATACCGAGATCTGACATGTTTTCACGCCCGGTGCCTGGACGAACACCTGGGGGTTGCCCTGGATGTGCTGGCGGATATGGTACAACACGCAGCCTTAGACCCGCACGAAATTGAAAAAGAAAAGACCGTCGTTCTGGAAGAGATCCAGAATGTTGAGGATACGCCAGACGATCTGATTCACGATTTGTTCGCACAATCGGTGTGGGGAACTCACCCTGTGGGTGCGCCTATTTTGGGGGCAACAAAGACAGTACGGGGGTTCACTACTGACCAGATACAGCATTTTCTGGATCGGCATTATCGCCCCAACCGAATCATTCTTTCTGCCTCTGGAAATTTGGACCACGAGGATCTGGTGACCCGTGCGGCAGAGCTGTTCCAAGGTGCGACGCCGTCGTCAGAGCCCTGGGTACGTTTGCCTCCTCGGACATCGTCCAGCCTGGAGAAGCACTACCCTCGAGATATTGGGCAACTTCACATCTGTCTGGGGAGCAGTGCATATCCATACACTTATCCTCGGCGGTACGAGTTACTGATTGCCGATGCAGCGTTAGGTGGCGGGATGACCTCGCGGCTGTTTCAGAAAGTGCGAGAAAGCCTGGGGCTGGCGTACGCTGTTTATTCTTATTTGGAAACCCTGGAAGATACCGGCTTGTTCGGCGCGTACCTGGCCTGCGAGCCCAAAAGTGCACCACGGGCAGTAAAGATTGTTCGTGAAGAAATGCGACGGTTTCGCGAAACCGGGATTACAGGCCGGGAATTGGCCAGCTGCAAAGCTCAACTGCGGGGCGAACTCATTCTGGGGTTGGAAAGCATGGACCATCGGATGAGTGGGAATGCACGAGAAGAGATTTATACGGGTCGTTACCATTCTCCTGAATCGCTTCTGACCGCGATCGATGGCATCACCACCGGCGGGGTGATAGAAGCAGCCCAGGGCCTGCTAGATGAACAGCGAATGCAGTTGATTACGGTGGGGCGGTCCTGAGGAGAACCGGGTTGAAAACCGATTTTTTACCGGGAGGGTTGCGCGATGATTGTGGGGGTTCCCAAAGAAATCAAGGCAGATGAGAATCGGGTGGCTTTGTTGCCGGTTGGCGCAGAGAGGCTTGTTCAGTCTGGTCATCGGGTGCTCGTAGAGAGCCAGGCCGGACGCGCCAGCGGAGCAACGGACGATGAATATGTAGTTGCTGGCGCGCAGATTGTGGATACGGCCGAAGAAGTGTACGGTGAGAGCGAGCTGATTGTTAAGGTAAAAGAACCGTTGTCGGCTGAATATGGGTTGTTGCGTAAAGGACAGGTTGTGTTTTGTTATTTCCACTTTGCCGCCAGCAGAGAACTCACGGAAACGGTTTTGAACGCGG
>JAQCGA010000607.1 GCA_027619145.1 bacterium
GGTGGAGAAGTCATTGTACCCTCTGTCTCCGACTACGGCGGCGTTATGCCTGTCGCCCTGCTCAACCAGGTTCCCATTCCAGCAGATACGGAACCGGGCAACTTCAACATGGGTCCGGACCAGATCGAAGCCGTACTCAGCCCACGTACGCAGGCCATCGTCATCCCTCACATTTCCGGCCAACCCGCAGACATGGACCCCATCCTCGAACTTGCACGCGCACGAAACATCCCCGTCATCGAAGACTGTGCACAGGCCCACGGCGCAACCTACAAAAACAAACCCGTAGGCACCCTGGGGGTCGCCGCAGCCTTCTCCACCATGAGCGGGAAACACCACGCCACCGCAGCCCAGGGTGGTGTTGTCTTCACAAGAGATGAAGACCTCTACTGGCGTATCAAACGCTTTGCGGACCGAGGAAAACCTTTTAACCTCGACGAAACCAGCAACGTACGCGCCGGACTCAACCTCAACGGAAACGATCTGGCCGCTGCCGTGGGACGCGTACAATTAAAAAAACTTCCAGGCATCATACACAAACGCCAGGAAACCGCTCGAATCATCCGTGAAGGAATTGCCCATCTTAAATCAGCCACCGCGGTTTCTCCACAAAACGGCACCCATTCTGCCTACTGGTTCATGCCCATCTTGATTGACACTTCGAAACTCACCGTGGATAAAAATACCTTCGCAAAAGCCGTATCCGCCGAGGGAATCCCTCTCTCCGCCACCTACGGCCGCGTAGTACCTCACGGCGTCTGGTTCACAGAACGCAATGTGTTTGGCACCAGCGACTATCCCTGGAGCCTGCCGAAATACGAAGGCGACCGCACCCCCAATTACCCATGTCCAAATGCGGTGGAGGCCCTCAACAGCATGTTCGTCATTCGACTCCACGAGCAATGGGGGATACAGGAAGCCAGGGACGCAGCTGCCGCAATTCAGAAAGTCGAACAAGCATACCTCAAATAGCCCGCCGCATTCACCGTACTGTTCCACCTTTTCGTCCTGAACAGGATTACCATGCACACTGACTTGACCTGGCTCGAAACCTGGCAAGGGGAATTCAGCATCCCAGAAATGATGGATCTCTCCCGCTGGGAAAAACACCGTACCGGTGTCCGTCATCCCGTCACGATTTTCTCAAACGAAGACATCAACCGTGCCCGAGAGAACATTGCGCATCATACCTGGGCAAAACAATCGCTCGACACACTTCTCGAACGAGTACACGCCGCCGGCTCCGTCACGGCACGTTGGGCAAGAACCTATGTCCCTTCCACCACGCCGTACGCGCCCAGCTTCACCATGTGTCCAAAGTGTGAATTTGCACCCATGCACGGTGCCTACGACTGGTTTCCCAATGATCCCGAACACATCCGCTGCAAAGGTTGTGGAACGGTCTATCCCAATGACGAATATCCAGAAGACCTCATCTTCCAAAGCAAATTCGATCCTTCTCAAAAGATCACCCTCTACGGTGGAAAATCCTGGCACGCTTTTGGGTATGCCGCCATCCACTCCAGCTTCTCCGGACATGCCCGCATTCACCAGTGTCGCCACGCCGCCAACCGCTGCGAAGACCTGGCCCTGGCCTATGCCCTCACCGGCAAAAAAACCTATGCCCGAGGTGCCGCCCACATCCTTCGGCGCTTCGCAGACGTTTACCCCAACTACCTCGTTCATACCGCCTACGGCGAATTCGCAGACATGGACCCGAAGATTGCGGCCACCTGCATCGAAAACTTGCCCGAAGACGAATGGTGCCCACCTGGCAACGTCCCAGACCGCAAACTTTGCCGAGGCTACTGGGCCGCCCTCCGCTGGAGTTCCTCCGGCGGTATGGAAGGCACCTCCTTTCAAAAACTCATTCTGGCCTACGATCTTGTTGCACCCACTCTCTCAGACCAGGACCGCCGACATATCGAAAAGGACCTCCTGCTAAACGGCGCAGTCCTCCTCTATTCCAATCCTCTCATCAACAACAAGACCGGCATGAACCGTTGCGCCGTTGCCCTCATCGGTCTCACATGCGGAGACCCTCTCCTGGTCCGTTTCGGCCTGGACGGATTCGTCCGCGCCGTCCGCGATTGGTGGCTCCCCGACGGCGGCACCCCCGAATCCATCGGCTACGCCGGCATGATGCTCCACGGCATCTGGCGCGTCGCAGAAGCCCTCAAGCACTATCGAGATCCCGAAGGCATCGACCTGGCCCCCACGCACCTGGACCACCTCGATCTGTATCAATGGCCGAGGTATCGCGCCGTATGGAACAACATGGCTCGTCCTCTGTTGCCGAACCTGGATTATCCTCTCCTGGCCGACAACCGTCTCCCCTGCCACCTCTCGGCTATGTTCAGCGACATCCTCGCACGAAATTACCCCACAGAAAACCACCTCCTGTTCCAGCGAGATATCGCGCCGGTACCCCGGTGCTACGCCGGCCGCATCGCCCAGTACTGGTATGCCAGCAACCTGGACACCTCCGATGCGTTCTACCGCAAAGCAGAAACGCTTCCGCCAAAGCAACCTCGCTTCACAGACGACCTGGGCCCACACCTCAACATGGGCACCCTGCGCAATGGCCCCGATGGGCGTAGCAGCACAACCATCCTCTCCGCCTCAGACTGGATTGGCCATCACCACGCCGATCATCTCAACCTATACTACTGGAAAGACGGCAGAGAACTCCTCACCGACCTCGGCTACCTCTGGGACATGGAAGACGTACGGCACGGCGTCGCACGCACCCTTGCCCACCACCTCGTCCTGGTAGACAAACAGGATCAGAAACGCAAAGGCCGCCGCGCCACCTTCCACCTCTTCTCCACCGGTCCAGACCTCAAAGTCATGGAAGCCTCTTCCAACGCCTACGACGATGCCTCCACCTACCGCCGAACCATCGCCATCGTCAACTCTGGCCCCGCAGAATACGTCCTCGACATCTTCCGCGTCAAAGGCGGACGCACTCACGACTGGACCCTCCACGGCCCAGACCGCTCCCTCCGACTCAACAGCATAAGCCCAACACGCACCAACCAACCCATCTACGATCTCACACAAGTCCGCACCGGTACCTCAGACAAACCCTGGTCCGCCACCTGGAAACCAGACGGTGGAAAACCCTTCCGCGTACACATCCCGGCCACAAAAGATGAAACCGTCTTCATCGGACAGGGCTTCGGACA
>JAQCGA010000608.1 GCA_027619145.1 bacterium
CTCCGGCGCAGAACGAAGGTAAAAGAGCAGGTAGAGTACTGCAGTGCCGTGCGTACAAACACCAGTATAGGGCGGTGTGATGTTGCCGTAGTGCTGGTGGATGCGGTAGAAGGATGTACGGTACAAGATCTCAAAATCATGGGGCAGGCTACCGACCAGGGGAAAGGTGCTGTTCTGGTTATCAATAAGTGGGATCTGGTGGAAAAAGATGATAATACGGTCGTCCAGCAGACGCGAGAATTAATTGACCGGTTTCCTTCTGTTCGGGATTACCCGCTGCTTTTTATATCTGCACTCACAGGGCAACGGACCTGGCGCGTGATTGATGCAGCCCTAAAGGTGTATGACCGGAGGCGTTCCAGGGTAGCAACCGGGGATCTCAACCGTTTCCTGGCTGAAGTGAATCTCCATACGCCTCCTCCCAGCAAGCGAGGCCGGCCCACCCCGATGTACTATTGTGTCCAACCCCGGATTGAGCCACCGACCGTGCTATTTTTTACGTCTCGTCCCAAGGATGTTCCAGAGCAGTACGGACGTTTCCTCGAACGCAAACTACGGGAGCAATTTGACCTGGAAGGGACACCTGTTCGCGTAGAATTTCGCAAAAAATAGATCTGATTGCGCACGCCAATATGAAGCCGACGCCATGAAAAAAATGTATTACTCCATACGCGAAGTGGCTGAAAAGACTGGAATTGAGCCACATGTTCTGCGTTTCTGGGAAAAAGAATTTTCGATGCTGCGGCCCAGGCGACGTTCGGGGAACCGGTTTTACCGGGAACGAGATATTCAAGTTGTTCTGGCCATCAAAGAGCTACGCCACAACGAAAAATATACCATTCAGGGGGCTGTCGAACGCCTCAAAGAAGACCCCGCAATCTGGAAAAATCAGGTTCTGGACACAGAACAAACCGCAGAGCCAGAGGCGAAAGCGAGGGCCAATCCTCATAACGGGGATAATACGCTGAACGACCTCCGGGAAATGTTGCTGGAGTTGCGGACTTTAATATCTGGACGGAGCTGAGGGTTCCAGCGGATGGGGAACCAAATTTTCCTTGCGTTATGCCCCAGAATATTCTATATTTACACTTCTAAGGCGAGAGTGGGCGGCGGCCCACTCTTTTGAATATGTGGGCCACCCATTCATAATGGATTTTAATGGATGAACGCACGCTCCAAGCGTCTATTGAGCAACTTTCTGCTGCCTATTTAGAAACACAGGGCGCAGAATTAGTGGAACTTCAGATGTCAGGGAATGCCCGCCGCAGAATGTTGCGGTTTTACGTGGATCGTCCTGGTGGGGTTACCATTGACCTCTGTGCGGATCTGAGTCGCGGTATTGCCAATGTACTGGACACCCACGATCCGATCAGTGGAAGTTATGTGCTGGAAGTTTCATCTCCAGGGCTGAATAGAGCGCTCAAGAGCGAAAAGGATTTTATTCGTTCCGTGGGGAAAGTTGTTCGGCTGGTTGTAGACGGGCGGGACGCAATTGTAGGCACTCTGGAAGATTATAGCGGGGCATGTTTGCTGGTGAAGACAGACGCTGAAGCGCTGCGGATCCCGCGCGACGAAGTTAAGAAAGCGAACCTGCATTTCGAGTTCTGAACTCTGCTGAAGGAGACGAACCTTTGAACTACGAAGTCCTGGAAGCGCTCGGGCAAATTGCCCAGGAAAAAAACGTCAACCGGGATCTGGTCATCGAAACCCTCGAGGTTGGCCTGATTTCTGCGGCGAAGAAGCGCTTTGGAACAGCCGATAATGTCGATGTGAGCATCGACAATGCTACCGGAAAAATCGAGATGTACGTCACCAAGACCGTGGTTCCGGATGATGAGGTTGAGGAGCCGGGCCTTCAGATTGGGCTAACAGCAGCCCAGGAGATTGTTCCGGATGCAACGCTGGGCCAGGAGATCAAAGAAGAGTTGCATTTTGCTGACTTTGGGCGCAACGCCATCCAGTCTGCAAAGCAGATTTTGATCCAGCGGGTGCGAGAGGCAGAGCGTGAGAAGATCTTTGAAGATTACCAGGGCCGTATTGGGGAAAATATCAATGGTACGGTTCAGCAAATCAGCCGTGGAGATATTCTGATCAATCTTGGGCGCACAGAAGCTGTGATCCCCCTGAAAGAGCAGATCCGAAAAGAGCGGTACCGTCAGGGAGATCCCATCCGGGCCATCCTGGTTAACGTGCTTCGTACTTCCAAAGGGCCGCAGGTTGTGCTCTCCCGGACCCATCCGAATTTCCTGGTGCGGTTGTTCCAGTTTGAAGTGCCGGAGATTTATGAGGGCATCATCGAAATTAAGGCAGTTGCTCGAGAGCCCGGCGAACGAGCCAAGATTGCGGTGCATTCCAATGACGCCCGGATCGACCCCGTTGGTGCCTGCGTAGGCATGAAAGGGTCTCGGGTACAGGCTGTTGTTCGGGAATTGTCTAACGAACGGATCGACATTGTTCCCTGGAGCGAAGATGAAGCGATTTTTCTTTCCAGGGCACTGAGCCCGGCGGTGGTTAAACGGGTGGTTGTTGATCGGCGAGAGAAACGCATGACAGCCATTGTAGATGATGATCAGCTTTCACTGGCCATTGGTAAGTCCGGGCAGAACGCTCGCCTGGCCTCTCAGTTGACCGGCTGGAAGGTGGACATCATCACCGAATCTCGGTTCCAGGAGATGCAGGCAGAGAAAGCGGGCACCTTCATCCCCTTAAGTGAAGTCCCTGGGGTTGGTAAGGTCATGCTCACGCGGATGGAAGAAGCCGGTATTGCTTCCGCCAACGACTTGGCCAGCATTTCTCTTGCCCACCTGATCGAGGTTCCCGGGGTTGGCGAGGCAACGGCCGAAAAGGTTCAGATTGCCGCGCAAGAAATTGTTTCCGTAAAAGTGGAAGCGTATCGTAAAGAACTCGAGCAAGCAAAAGCAGAGGAAGAGGCGGCTCGGGCTGTAGAAGCAGCCGCAGAGGCTGCCCAGGCTGCTGAAGAGGCCGCAGAGGCCGCTCGGGCTGCAGAAGCGGCTGCGCAAGAAGGCACAGAAGAAGCAGGTGAACCGGGCGAAGAAGCACAAGAAGCGCCCATCGAGGCAGACCAGGCACAGGAAGACGATACGGAACAGCGTGTGGGCGTGGAAGATGGGGCGTCTTCCGAATCGGCCGATGATGTAACGG
>JAQCGA010000609.1 GCA_027619145.1 bacterium
ACCGCTCAAAGAACCTTTGCCTTTGAAATTGGCTGCATAGTTGTAATCGCAAGTGAAAAGTGTCGAAAAAAGGCCGAACATCGGAGGTTTGATGTTCGGCCTTTTGGGTGATCTGATTGTTTTCGAGGATCAGCTCTGGAACTGAAGCCGGACTTCGGTGCCCCGGGTGAAGTCGAGCCGTACAGTCTCTGTGTTGGGGTCGTATTCAAACGGCCGGTCTTCACCGTCTACGGTGGCGGATGACGGTTGTGCCGGAGCGCGAAGGCGGATTTCCGTGCAACCGTAGAGATCCAGGATGGCGGTGATTTCGGTGGAGGAGAATTCGAGAACTGCGTGACCGCAGCCGTTGGTTTCAAAGAGCAGGCTGTTGTTCATAAAGAGGCTTTTGCCGTTGTGCAGGGTAGCTGCTGTCAGGCGTTCGCCAGTACGTCTCAACAGGCAAGATCGGCCGGTGAGGGAGATGCCGGTGGATTGTCCTTCGGAACCCTCCAGTGTGAATACGGCAATGTCTTCTCCGGCGGCATAGGCGATGCGTGCGCCGAGGGTATTGTTTCCGTGCGCCGGGGTGATTGTGCAGGGCGGGGCTGCGGGTTTTTTGCGAGGGACGAGAACGGTGAGGAAGAAGCCGTGCGGGACGATTTCTTTCGGGCGAAGCTTGAGGAAGGTGACATCGGTCGCACCGTCGAAGGGGGTGGGGCCGCCAGCTTCTTCCAGGGGTTTTTTATGTACGGTATGCGTGAAGCGTTCCGGCGCGAGGACGGTGGCGTCCACGGCGGCATCGTCCTGGGTTATGGTGACCGTGTTGCGATCCACAGCGAGGTCGCCGTAGGTGTGGAGATACCAGTCCAGGGGAACGGGGGCCGTGGCGTCGATGTCGTCGAAGAGGATGAAGGTTTCTGGAGGGTCGGTTTCGCGCACGGGGCGAAGATAGAGGACTTCGCGCAAGAACGAGTGGACGTCTTCCGGTTCGTAGGCCAGGGAGCCGTCTCCCACCATGCGGGTGTACCAGGGAACGTGGACCAGGTCTCCGATGACGCCCTGGTGGTTCGGTTCGCCCCGGCAGCCCTGGAGGCGGACTTTGCCGCGCTGGTCTTTTTCGTTGACTTTGACGGTATTGTGGGCCTCTGTTTCGCAGCCCCAGATCTGGTGCGGATAGAAGAGGTCGGTGATGAGGGGTTTGCCGTTTGCGTAGAGGACAAAGTGGTTGATGTCGTGGTGGTAGTGGTCCCAGTCTTTCTGTCCACCTTTGAGTGCAAAGAGTGTGGCATTGGGATCGTTCCAGCGGCTGCGCAATACGGCCCAGTGGGTGTGGCATTGGGATCGTTCTAGTGGCGGTTATAAATCAAAAAGTGGGTGTGGGAGAAGATTTTTGCCAAGGGCAGGCTCGAGGGCGGTTCGGGGGCGAGGTCGGGGTCCAACCAGAGGAAACCGAAGAGGTCCGCAGCCGGCGCTTCTGCAGCCATGTGTTTTGCAATCCACTGGGCCTGCGGATTGCCGTATTCGCGGGCGAGGCGGTAGAGGTACTGGCCGCGGAAGGAGACACCTTTGCCGCAGTTGGAGAACGGGACGAAACCGGAGCCGTCCGGGGTGAGCAAATGAATGAACCATTCTGGAAGGCGACGCAGACCGAGGTTGTCGAAGAGGTTGATTTTGCCTCCGGTGAAGCGGTGCAGGGCGTCTATCAGAAGGGTGGCGTTGGACCAGGCATAGCAGGCGTAGGAGACACTTTCTCCCCAGCTTCCGTCGGTGCCGAGCGATTGGGTGTAGAGCCAGATTTTTCGGCGACAGAGCCGGAGCCATTCGGCGGCGCGGGGTTCTTCGTTCAGGATACTGAGTGCGGCTACACCGGCCTGGCCGAAGATGACGGCACCCCAGTTGCCGCGCATCCAGTAGGACCACCAGACGCGGTCCTCTGCGGCTTTTGCAATGGGTTCCAGGCCGCGGGTTACAATGGTGTCGCGGATCACCCGGAGGCGGTCCTGCTCCAGGGCGCTGTGCATCCAGTCCCAGGCGAGGCCCAGACTGCAGGTGATTTCTGCACTGACGAGGTCCGCATCTGCTTTGATCAGGAGGTGGTTCCAGGATTTAGCGGCAAGGATGGTGTCGATTTCGAGTTCGGCGCGCAGCGCGTACGCTTTGTCTTCTGTAATCGCGTGGACAAAGCTCAGGATGCGCAAGCGGTTAGAAGCGTCCCGGGCGTCCTGCCAGGTGGGGTCATCCGGAGGTGCGGCCGGTTCGTTGAGAAGGTGGTCTGCGGCGTTTTTGACATTTTCCCACATTGCGGACGCAGGTGCCTGTTTTGTTTTGTTCCGAAGTTCGGGGAGTTCGTCGTCTGTAAAGAAAACGTATGGATGGGGTCCGGGGTCGGGCCATTCGGGGCCATTGGCGGCCTGCCAGGCTGCGCCGATTCCGGACGCACGAACGGTATGGTCCGAAGTTTCCGGGGGGACGTTGAACCGCAGGATTTGTTTCTTGCCGGAGGAGTCAATCTGGAAGTTGGTGGAATTTCCGGCTGCATCGAGGACAGTTGTCTCTTTCGTTCCAGCGGGCAGTTCCAGTTCCAGGGTGAGAGGATGGTTGTAGCGCACCGGGTCCGTGGCGCAGGTGAGGTGAAGCGTTACCGCGTCATTCCCATTTGGCCGGCCGAAGAGGTGGGCACCGTCCCGTTCTTCCTGGTAACAGTGGGCGGAGGCCATGCCGGTTTGCCAGATGTCTGCACTGTGCTGCGCTGTGTGTTCAAGCATGCGGCGGAAGACGTCCGTGGAGATGTAGAGGTGGGTTTCGTCGATGCCGTGAAAGTGGGTTTCCATCCATTCGCCGTTTTCTAAAGCGGCGTCCAGGCGTTTTTGGAAGGCGTCGAAGCTGAATTGAGGATAGGCTTCGCTGCACGACATGGAGCGGCCCGGCTCGAAGAGGTCGTATTTGGCAAGGAAGAAGTCGAAGGGTTTGCGCTGAAGCCAGACGGTGGCACCACCCCGCTGGAAGGCCAGGGGCCGGTTGTCGGGCTGGATGGAGCGGATGTGTCGGGCACAGTCTCCAATTTGTGTTTCTGAGTCTCGATCTGTGGTGGCACCCCGGTGGTTGAGGGTGTGGTCGCCGAGTTCGTGACCCTGTTCCAGGACGGTTTTCTCCCAGGTTTCCCGGTATTCTTCATAG
>JAQCGA010000610.1 GCA_027619145.1 bacterium
TGAGGCAGACGCGTTTCCGGCGTTCCGAAAGACGATGGGGAAAGTGGCGGAGGCGCTTCGTTCGGGGCGCGGATTTGCTCTTGTAAACCGGGTGCCCATGGATAAATATACGGCTGAAGAAGCCAGGGTGATCTACTGGGTGGCCGGACAGATTCTGGGTGATCCGTTCGACCAGGACGTGAAAGGTACGTTGCTTTTTGAAGTGCGGGATACGGGGCAGGATGTGAAGCAGGGGGCGCGGTTTTCCGTGACCAATGCCGAGAGTTCTTTCCATACGGATGGGGCGTTTAATTCGCGTGTGCCAGATATGGTGGGGCTGCTTTGTTTGCAGACGGCAAAATCTGGCGGCGAGAGTCAGTTGATTAGCGCGTTTACGTTGCATAATGAGTTGCAGGAGAATCATCCGGATGTATTTGAAGCGTTGTATCAGTCTTTTTCGTTCGACCGACGTGGTCAGTTTAAGGAAGGGGAAGAGTCGGTGACGCGCACGCCGATTTTTCGGTGGGATGGAGAAGCGTTGTGGTTGCGTTATTTGTATTATTATATTCAGGTTGGGCACGAGTTGACCAACGACCCACTCTCGCCGGCCCAGCAGCAGGCGCTGGAGGCCGTGGAGGCGTTGTTACGCAGAGAAGATTTGCGTGTGCAGTTTAGCCTGGAGCGTGGGCAGATGCTGTTTACCAACAATCGGTGGATTTTGCACAATCGCACGGCGTTTCAGGATCATGAAGATCTGGATAAACGTCGTCATTATGTGAGGTTGTGGTTGAGCCAGAGGTGATTTATGTCCAAACGTCCCAATCTTTTGTTTTTGATGGCAGACCAGATGCAGGGGCGAGTGCTGGAGCCTGGCCATCCGTGTCAGACGCCGTATTTTGATCAACTTGCTGCTCGGGGAGTACGTTTTCAAAGAGCATATACGCCCAATGCGGTGTGTTCTCCTGCTCGGGCAAGTCTGATGACGGGTTTGCTGCCGCACAATCACGGGGTACTGGAAGTTATCCATTGCGTGGATGATGACCAGTGCAATTTGCGCACAGAACATCCACACTGGGCGCAGCGGCTGGTTGAGAAGGGATACCGTACCGGCTACTTTGGGAAGTGGCATGTGGAGCGGAGCGATGACCTGAATCGGTTCGGTTGGCAGGTGGATGGCGGTAGTGGAAGCCGGATGTTTCAGGAATTCCGGCGAGAGGCAACAGCGGGGATGGGAGAGCCAGAGTTTTCACTTTCGTGGATGCATGAGCAGCCGGAGGGCTACAAGCCGCTTCGTTTGTACGGGGTGACGGATTGCCCGCCAGAGAAGCGCGGTGTAGGTATTACGACAGATCTGGCGTTGCATTTCCTGGAGGATGTAGCACCGGGTGCGGACCCGTGGTGTTGTTTTGTCAGTGTGACAGAGCCACACGATCCTTTTGTAACGGGAGAAAACGCATTTTCGTTGTACGATGTGGATGGAGTGGATTTGCCGCCAAATACGGACGACGATCTTTCGGGCCGTCCTGGGCTTTACCGGAAAGCGGGTCGAACCTGGGCAGATATGACGGACCGGGAGAAACGTGAAGCGCAGGTGTGTTACTGGGCATCGATTACGGAGATTGATTCTCAGTTCGGGCGGTTGATCGATTTTTTGGAGCAGTCTGGAGAACTGGACAATACAGTGATTGTGCTTACGAGCGACCACGGCGAGCTGTTGGGGGCCCATGGGTTGTATTGTAAAAATTTCTCAGGGTTTGAAGAAGTGTACAATATACCGATGGTGGTATGTGGGCCTGGTGTTGTGAAGGGCGAGATAAGCCGTGCGCGGATGGGGCTGCATGATCTGTGTCCAACACTTCTGGATCTGTGTGGTGCAGAGAAAATCGATGTGCCAGATTCACGTTCATTCGTACGGGAGCTGATTCGGCCGAACAAACAGACAGAAGATCTTTCTTCGGGTTATGCAGAATACCATGGTACGCGATACCGGGTTACGCAACGGGTGATCTGGGAGGGGCCGTGGAAGCTGGTGTTTAACGGGTTTGATTGCGACGAATTATACAATTTGGACGATGATCCATACGAGATGAGAAATTTGGCCGAAGATCCTGACCATGCAGAATGCGTTCGAAAGTTAATGACGCAGGCCTGGAAGGTGATTCGAGATACGAACGATCGTGCCTTGTTGAATTCACATTATCCAATTTTGCGCGTGGCTGCGTGTGGTCCTGGTGTGCTGGAAGATGAATGACTGGTTTGAAAGGAGAAGTACGAGATGCCCGATGTGGTGATGTATCATAATCCGAAGTGCAGCAAGAGCAGGCAGACGCTGCAACTTTTACGAGAACAAGGAATTGAACCTCGAATTGTAGAGTATTTGAAAACACCTCTGGACGAGGATACGCTGGCCCATATTCTGGGAATGTTGGGGATGGATCCAATTGATTTGATTCGGAAGACGGAGGATGAGTACCAGGAACTGGGGTTGGAAGAGAAGAAAGCAGACCGTAAAGCTTTGATCCGCGCGATGATTTCACACCCCATCCTGATTGAGCGCCCGATTGTAATGATTGGGAACCAGGCTCGTATTGGACGCCCACCGGAATCCGTGTTGGAAATGCTATAAGAAAATGTTTGGATGAAGGTGTATTTTGTAGGGGCGAACCTTGTGTTCGCCCGTTGCATAAAGAAAATATTTATATGAAGGTGTATTTTGTAGGGGCGAACCTTGTGTTCGCCCGTTGCACAGAAGAGATGCCGTGCCGTTAGATGTAGCATCCATAACGTTATGTTGATTGTAAGATGGCGGTTTCCTGGTCGGGCAGGAAGTTGCCGGTGGGATGGCTTGTGCGGAGGACCCGGTTCCTGTTCGGCAGGAAGACCGGGTTTTTATTTTGGGGATGCCCGATCCCTGGAAGAATCCCGCGAAAGGAGAGCCGATATGTTGAGAAGAACAGGTTTCTGGATTTTGTGTATGGCGGTGCTGACCCCGCCGCTTTCCGGACAGACGCTGAGTTCTCTTCACCAGGTTTTGTCGTCCAGTTCGCTGATTGACCGTCCACAGGTATTTCGGGATCTGCAATCCGCGATCCGTGATTCGATTGGGAATGTGGAGCCGGGCCTGCGGCTGAACGGGTTCTACAGCAGGATGTCCACCGCCCGGAAACAGCTC
>JAQCGA010000611.1 GCA_027619145.1 bacterium
CCCTTTGAGGTTGAAACTGAAACGCCCAGGAGCGTAGCCGCGTACTTTTGCTTCTGGCAATTGCGCATAGAGTTCCCGAACCGTGGAGAAGAGGTCCGTGTAGGTGGCCGGGTTGGAGCGCGGGGTGCGGCCAATAGGGGCCTGGTCTATGCGAATGACTTTGTCAATGTGTTCGATGCCCTCTATGCCGCTGTGCTCCAGTGGTTCTTCGGATGCACGGTGTAGCTTGTGGGCCAGTTCCGGGTACAGGGTCTGATTGATGAGGGTGCTTTTGCCCGAGCCGGACACGCCGGTAATACACACGAAAACACCCAGAGGGATGGAGACGTCTATCGCGCGTAAGTTGTGGCCGCGCGCATTGTGGATGCTGAGCCAGTTCTGTGGTGTACGCACACCGGGGGGGAGCGGGATGGTTGCCCTTCCGGCAAGGTATGCGCCGGTGGTGGATTCTGATGCGGCCATGACACGTTCGGGGGGGCCCTGAGCCACAACGTTACCCCCGTTATTTCCTGCGCCCGGTCCCAGGTCTATGAGGTAGTCTGCAGCAAGCATCATGTCCCGGTCGTGTTCTACCACAAGCACGCTGTTGCCCAGATCCCGGAGCCGGAGCAAGGTCTGGATCAGTCGGTGGTTGTCCCGGGGGTGCAGGCCAATGCTGGGTTCGTCCAGGACGTAGAGTACGCCCGAGAGTCTGGAGCCAATCTGGGTGGCCAGGCGGATACGCTGGGCCTCACCGCCGGAAAGCGTGTCCGCCGGACGGTTCAGGCTGAGGTAGCCCACGCCAACATCCTGGAGAAACGACAGGCGGCTCTGGATTCCCTGCAGGAGAGGCCGGACGACCTCTTTCAGCTCTGCCGAGGGGACAAGGCGAGCAAAAAAACCGTGGGCGGTTGTTATGGAAAGCGCTGTGACTTGTGCGATATTCTGATCCTGGAGTGTAACGGCAAGGGCCTCTGGGCGGAGCCTGCTGCCCTTGCAGTCTGAACAAAGATGGGGGCGCATAAAGGATTCAAGCTGAGACCGGATTTCTTCTGCGCTTGTTTCGCGGTGGCGTTTCTCCAATTGAGAAATCACGCCTTCAAAGCCACCTTGTTTTTTTTTCTCTCCCCAGAGGAGGGTTTTCTGCGCGGCCTGGGAGAGCGTGGAGAAAGGGGCCGAAAGGTCGAAGTTGTGACGGTCTGCCAGGAGGCGCAACTGGTGCGCCATTTCCTTTCCTTTGGGAACGCCCCAGGGAACAATTGCACCTTCGACCACGCTTCGGGAGGGGTCTGGCACAATTTTGTCCGGCGCAACTTCGAGGCGCGACCCCAGGCCGTTGCAGGCAGAGCAGGCACCGTGTGGGCTATTGAAGGAGAACAGCCGCGGTTCCAGGTCTTCGCAGCCAATGCCACAATCTGGGCAGGCGAATTGCGTGGAAAAGGTGCGTTCCCGGTCTCCCAGTACATCCAGAACCACTGTGCCCCCGGTAAGACTGAGGGTGGTTTCGATGGAGTCTGCCAGGCGGCGGGCAATGCGCGGGTTTACCACCAGGCGGTCGATGACGGCCTCAATGGTATGTTCGTGCGCGCGATTCAGGGAGATGTTTTCGTCCAAAGAGCAGACTTCGCCGTTGATCCGGGCGCGAACGTAGCCATCTTTGCGCAGATGATCCAGGACATCTGCGTGGGAGCCTTTTTTTTGAGAAACAAGTGGAGCCAGGATCTGGAGGCGGGTTTTTTCGGGGAAAGACAGGACTTCATCCACCATTTGCTGGACGGTCTGCCGCGAGATGGGTTTGCCGCATTGTGGACAGTGGGGTTGTCCTGCGCGGGCGAAGAGCAGGCGGAGGTAATCGTATATTTCGGTGACCGTGCCCACGGTGGAGCGGGGGCTGCGGGTGTGGCTGCGCTGTTCGATGGCCAGGGCCGGAGAGAGGCCTTCGATGCTGTCTACGTCCGGTTTTTCCATCAAGTCCAGGAATTGTCGGGCGTATGTGGATAAGGATTCTACGTAACGGCGCTGGCCTTCGGCATAGATGGTGTCGAAGGCCAGGGACGATTTTCCTGATCCAGACGGGCCGGTGATGACCACGAGCCGATTGCGAGGAATGTCCAGGTTCAGGTTCTTAAGGTTGTGCTGTCGGGCACCGCGAACCTGAATGAAGTTGTTGTTGGAGATGGGTTCCATGCGTTATATAAGAGGGTTGAAGGCGGGTATGTTGTCGTCTGGGGCGGCGGTTTGTGCCAGGAGGAAAGTAATAAGAATGAGGGGAATGTCAAGCGGGAAGGTCGAAACAGGTAGAAAGATAGAGGCGTCCCGATCTTTGGATCGGGACGCCTGTAGGTGTGCGGCAGGCAGGACTCGAACCCGCGACCCTCTGGTCCGAAGCCAGATGCTCTATCCATACTGAGCTACTGCCGCATTCAGTATGCGGAAATATACCGAGTACGCCTTCCGATTGCAAGATGAAAACCAGTGGACGGGAGGAAACATTCGCCCGTGCTGTGTTTTGAAAAGGCTTGACAGCCAGGCAAGGGGCCGTACATTTGAGTCTGCACATCCAGTACCTAACCGTATATCATTAATATGAGAATGAGAGGGATCTTGTGGCAGAGCGTTCCAGAGAGTTGTTCGCAGAAGCGCAGCAGGTGATTCCCGGTGGGGTAAACAGCCCGGCCAGGGCGTTTGGACCCGTAGGAGGAGATCCCCTGTTTTTGGCGAAAGGTGAAGGGTGTAAGGTGACCGATGTGGATGGGGCCACTTGTATTGATTATGTCTGTTCCTGGGGTCCGCTGATCCTGGGGCACGCACACCCCGGTGTGGTGGAAGCCCTCAAGAAAGTGTGCGAGCAAGGGACCAGTTTTGGCGCTCCTACGGAAGCTGAAGTTCGAATGGCCAAGCTGGTTACGGAAATGGTCCCTTCTGTGGAGATGGTACGGATGGTGAATTCCGGTACGGAGGCCACGATGTCCGCCGTCCGGCTGGCTCGTGGTTATACGGGCCGAGAAAAGATCATCAAATTTGAGGGGTGCTGGCACGGCCATGCGGACAGTTTTTTGATTCAGGCCGGATCCTCTGCATTAACAATGGGCATTCCGAGTAGCCCAGGGGTAACGGCAGGAACGGCGGCGGGAACCCTCACGGCACCGTACAACGACCTGGAGG
>JAQCGA010000612.1 GCA_027619145.1 bacterium
GATGTCCAGGCGGGTGGGTTCGGTGACAATGACAAAATCCGGGCGCGGGGCTTTTTCAGCGCATTCCCGGCTACCAAAGCCTACGACTTCTTCGTCTGAGACGATGTGGGCATAGACGTCGCCTTTTAACCGGTAGCCGCAGTCCTGGATGATTTTGACGGCTTGCAACATGGCGGCTACGCCGCCTTTCATGTCACAGGCACCTCGGCCCCAGAGTTTGCCGTCGTGAATTTCGCCGCCCCAGGGATCGTGCTGCCAGGCTGCGGTGTCTCCGGTTGGGGTGACATCCACGTGGCCGTTGAGCGCAATCGAGGGACCGCCGCCAGTGCCTTTGAGGGTGCCAACGAGGATGGGGTGTTCGGGGAAGCTCATGGGGGGGGCCAGCCAGGATTCCAGGGTGAAGGATTGGGTTTTCAAGAAGTCACCCAGGTAGCTGTGGATTTTATGGATTTCTTTGGGGAAGTGTTTGTCTTCCGGGTCCTGACTGGGGGTGCGGAAGCGGACCATGTCTGATAGAAAAGAAAAGATTTCGGTCTGGGATTTTTCAACCTGCTGGGTGATGCGATTGATCACATCAGGGGGCAGAGAATCCGGGTTGGACATGATTGATTTCCTCCATTGAGGCCAGGGATCAGTGTAATAAAATTAAAATAATGGTTACAACGGGTTTCTACAATTTGTTTCTGAGATGGGCGTAATGGGACAGGGGATGCCTGTTCTCTTGTGCGGAACATGAATAGGAAATGATATGGAGAAGGTAACAGTAGATCTGGGAAGTCGAAGTTATCCAATTTGGATTGGGCATGGAACGCTGAAGGATTTCGGGTCGGCGTATTTGGAGCGAGAGCTGGGGAAGTCGGTGGCGATTGTGACGAATCCAACGGTGGCAGATCTGTACCTGGCATCCGTGCAGGAGAGTTTGGAAGCGGCAGGGGTTTCTACCTCTGTGGTGATGATGCCAGATGGGGAAGCCTATAAGACGCTGGAGACGGCAGGTGAGTTGTACGGTGAGCTGATACAGGCAGGCCTGGACCGAAAGGCCTGTGTTGTCGCGCTGGGTGGCGGAGTTGTAGGCGACACGGCGGGTTTTGTTGCAGCGACCTATTTGCGCGGCATTGATTTTGTGCAGGTGCCCACTACTCTGGAGGCACAGGTGGACGCGAGTGTGGGTGGGAAGACGGCGGTGGACCATCCGTTGGGCAAGAATATGATTGGGGCGTTCCACCAGCCGAAGATGGTGTACATTGATACGGAGACGTTGCTCAGTCTGCCCCGGCGTGAGGTGGCTGCGGGAATGGCCGAGGTGGTAAAACACGGGTTGATCCAGGATCTGGAGCTGGTGGCGTTTCTGGAAGAGAATATTGAGGCGGTGGTGAATCTGGAGGTTGAGCCGGATGCGTTGGACTGGTTGATTGCGCAGAATTGTCGGATCAAGGCGGGTGTGGTGGAGGCGGATGAGACGGAGAAGGGGTTGCGGGAAATTCTGAATTATGGGCATACGGTGGGGCATGCGTTGGAAGTGGTGACGGATTACCGGGTGTACAAGCATGGCGAGGCAGTGTGTTTGGGAATGCTGGCGTCGGGGAAGATTGCGCTGGATTGTGGGATGTGGCCCGAGGCGGATTTTGAGCGGCAAAATGCGCTGATCCGGCGGCTGGGTGTTGCGCCCGGAGCGGAGAGGCTGGAGGTGGAATTGCTGCTGGAACGAATGGCGAGCGATAAGAAGGCACGGGCCGGAGTAATTCGTTTTGTGTTGCTGGAAGAAATTGGGAAGGCGGTTTCTTTTGACGGGGTGACGCGGGAAGGAATGGTGGAAGGCATCCGGTTTATGCAACGGTGTTCGGCCGGGTAAGGGCGTCCCGCAAGAAAAAAATGTAAGTACAGGAGGCTGCCATGAACCAGCGTGACCAGCAGATGATCCAGGTGATTCAGAGGATTGACATTTTTAAAGGTCTGAGCCTCCAGGAGGTCCAGCAACTGATCCAGGTGTGTAAGATTCGCAATTACGAGGCGGAGCAGAAGATTTATAAAGCTGGAGAACCCAGCACGGAGATGTTGATTTTGTTAAAGGGACAGTTGCTGATCCTCAGCCCATCTGGAGAACTGGTGGGCAGTGCAGCTTCGGGCGCGGCAATTGGAGAAATGGGTGTATTTACCGGGCAGCCCCGTTCGGCTACGATTGTGGCGGCAGTACCGTCTGCGGGAATGACGGTTCGGAAAATTGAAATAGAAGGTCTGATGAGCCGGAATGCCGCAATTTATGTGAAAGTGCTGAAGAATGTCGTTACTCTGTTGAGCAAGAGGCTTTCAGATGCCAATGCGCTGAACGACAAGCATATGAAAACGGTTAGTCGGCTGGAGGATGAACTGGAAAAAGCCTGGGGAAGAGGTACGGAGCAACCGGATGAAGAAGAGGGGACAGAGGGGTAGAGGTTTGGCCCGAAAAAATATCCAGACGTTACTTTGAATTCGATGCAGTCTACTGGATCGGTTCTAAAGCAATGGCCGCCAGGTGTGAACATAAACCCTGGCGGCCATTGTATTTGTATTTGAGATGTTGCCTATTTCTTTTTCGGGAGGTAGAGATCCGTAGCAGAGCCCAGGTGGATTTCGGCGGCGATGCCAATGGATTCGGCGAGGGTAGGATGGGGGTGGATGATGCCGGCCAGGTCTTCGGCGACAGCGGCCATTTCAACGGCCAGTACCCCTTCGGCAATGAGGTCTCCTGCGTGGGGACCCACAATGCCCACACCGAGAATGCGGTTGGTATAGGGTTCTATAATAAGTTTGGTGAGGCCTTCGTTGCGGCCCATTGTAGAGGCTTTTCCGGAGGCGGCCCAGGGGAAGCGCGCAATTTCGACCGGCCGATTTTCTTTTTCGGCCTGTGTTTCGGTGAGGCCGCACCAGGCTACTTCGGGGTCTGTGTAGACGACGGAGGGGATCACGCCGTCGAAGGCGGCGGGTTCGCCTGCCAGGACTTCTGCGGCCACTTTGCCTTCGTGCGCAGCTTTGTGGGCCAATCCGGGGCCTTCGACCACGTCTCCGATTGCAAAGATGTGTTCATCGGTTGTGCGCATCTGGGCGTTGACCTGGATGTGGCCGCGCTGCGTGGTCTGTACACTGGTGTTTTCGAGACCCAGGTT
>JAQCGA010000613.1 GCA_027619145.1 bacterium
GAAGTTGCAGTTCTCCATTGGTGTTGAGGACTCTGTAGAAGTCGTACCCGAATACGTTGTTGTGATTCGTCAGGTTGACCACTTCGAGGAAGAAGCGTACTTCGCCTCTGGATGTTTCAAATTTTCTGGTAATCCGTGCATCCAGGCGATGGTAGTCAGGCAATTTGCTGCCGTAGAGTTTGACGGGTTGGATGGAGAAGTCGGTTTCTCCATCGTCTCCGATAACCTGGAGCATGTTTTCCAGTGTGCCGGGCCAACCGCTGTGAAAGGCATAGGACAAATTCAGAGACCAGGCGTGGGAAGGCCGGTAGGTGCTGTCCAGGTTCAGGGCGTGTCGCTGGTCTTGAGGGCCGAGGTGGTTCGAGTCGTACTGGAGTGCGGAGGGGTTGTTGATGTTGTCTATGCGGTTTGTTTGTTCTTCCACCTGGGAAAGGGCATAACTCCCGCGCAGGGAAACTTTCTTTCCGAAATTCTGGTCATAATACAGCTCGATCCCTCTGGAGGTTGTTTTGTCCGGAAAGACGAGGATTCTGTCTTCGTTGGTTTCCAGGAAGACGTCGGGGGATCCTTTCCAGTTTCTGTATTTGGGTCTGAGATTAGAGCCCTTTTTGTAATATCCTTCCACGCGTACTCTGGCACCGTTGGGGAAACTTTGATCCAGGCCCACGGTCCATTGTCTGGAGAGTTCGGAGGGGAAATAACCGCTCTGGCCGTTGAGGGCAGCTACGTCTTCAATGCCCTGTACCTGGCGGTAGTGTCCCCAGGCCAGCCGGAGGTTGGTTCGTTGTGCCAATTTTACCAGGGCATTGACGCGGGGGCTGAAGTCGCTGTCTTTGGTGTAGGATGTGCGGTCGTAGCGTAGCCCCAGTTCAAGGGTGAGGGGGTCCAGGAGTTGAAATCGATTGACAAGGTACAGGCCGAGGGTGGTTCCGTCAGTTTTAAACGCGGTGCGGGTTTCGATGGGGTAGTATGCGAGAGAATCTGTTGAGGGATCATCCGGGTTCTTGCCAACGATGTTGTGGAAGGTATCGTCTACTTTCGATTTTTTGATGTCCAGACCGGCTTCCAGAAAGACGGCGTTGGAATATTCGTAGGACCAATCCTGTTTGAAGCCCAGGATGTGGAAGTCTCGTTTGTTGGTGAGTTCGTAGACCACGTCTTGAAAGTCTGTGTATTTTTCGGTGCCGTCTCTGGATTTTGTTACGGTGCCTACCGAGGCCATGTTTTGAACGGATACTTTTCGTCCGAGTGTAGATTTTAGCCGAACCCAGGCGTATGAATTCCCATATTTGTTGTTTGCAAGTTCCTGGGTTTTGAGTGTGTCCTGAAATCCAGTGGTTGCTTTTGCATTGTAGGTGTATTTGTCGCGGGCGTGGAGCACGTTGGCGGAGAACAAATGATTGGGATGAATCTGGTAGTCCATTTTTGAAAAGAGGTCATAGTACATGGGTGAGGGCAGGTCGTTCTGGTTCATGAGGTTGAATACCAGGTCCAGGTATCCTCTTCGGGCAGAGAAGACCCAGGAGCCTTTGCCCTGTGCAAAGGTGCCTTCCAACATTGCGCGGGCATTCATGAAGCTCATGCCTACGCTGTACCTGGTGTGGTCTTCTTCTGGTTTTCTGGAGGTGATGTTGAATACGCCGCTGAGTTTGTTTCCGTATTCTGCCGGGAATCCGCCGGTCATGAGTTCAACACCGCCAATGGTTTCTACATCTATGATGCTGATGGCGCCCTCGTTGAAGTCTTTGAGGTGATAGGGTTCGTAGATTTCCAGTCCGTCCAGAAGGATGAGGGTTTCGTCGTGTCTGCCGCCGCGGATTGAGAAGTGCGCGGAGTAGTCACCGGAGGAGAGTCCGGGGAGGCGGTTTACGGCGCGAAAGATGTCTTCGCCGAATTGTGGGACAGATTCAATGTCTTCTCGGGACATGGTTTGCCGGGAGGAGGAACCTGCGCCCATAAAAGAAAAGGAGCCGGGCGATACGGTAACTTCTTTCAGCTGAATTGCCACAGGCGTCAGGCGGACGGTTAGATTTACGTCTGTGTCGGATTTCAGATGGATCTCTTGGTAGATCTTTTCCTGGTATCCGATGTGGCGGATTTCGATGGTATAAACGCCCAGAGGAACGCGGGTGATTGTGAAGGCCCCTTCTTTATCGGTGACACTCCCCTGGCGTGTTTCGCGCAAGGTAATGTTCACCATTTCAATGGGGCTTCCGGTGCTGGCGTCTACGATTTGCCCGCGAATGCTGGCATACTGTGGTTCTGAAGATGGGTTGGATTTAACGATAGGCGTATTCTCATTGGCCGAAGAGATTCCTAAAAAGCAAAAGAAGAAAAGGACAACGGCCAGGAAGGGTGTTCGATGTGAGAGTCTGTTGAGGTAATTGGGTTCTGATGTATGAGGCGTGTTTTTATTAAGGGAGGCGAGGAAAGACGAAATGGTGTTCATTGCTCCTCCTGCGGCTGAATGGTGTCAGAGTTTCGGAGTCCAGCAAAGGCTGGTTTCAATGTGTTCTTTAATAATACAGAAGGAAGATGAAGTTCAGGTGAAGCCCACATTAAAAGTTGTTCATGTTGGTAATTTTGTTTTCGGGTAGCCGTATTTTGGATTATCTTGTACGCAGCGGTTTTGGGGTTGTAGATTTTTTGAGTGAGGATCTCGCATGCGATTACTTCTGGTTGAAGATGATGCCAAAGTGGCGGCATTCCTTGTGAAAGGGTTGTCTGAGAGTGGGTTTGCAGTTGAGGTGCGGCACGATGGAGAGGCGGGGTTGCAGGCGTTTCGGGAGGATGTGTTCGACCTTGTGATTGTGGACTGGATGTTGCCCTTGATGGACGGAATAGCGGTTTGTAAGCATGTTCGGGAGCTGTCGTCTACGGTGCCGATTCTTTTTTTAACGGTGAAGGATTCGGTACAGGACAAAGTGTCCGGGTTGGAAGCCGGGGCGGATGATTATTTGACGAAGCCGTTTTCTTTTTTGGAGCTGCTGGCGCGTGTTCGGGCGTTGCTGCGGCGAAGACATGCTCCTGTGGAGGCGTTCCAGGTGGATGATCTGGAAATGGATGTCGCGGGGCGACGGGTGCAGCGAGGTGGGGAAGGGATTGAGCTTTCAAATAAAGAGTTTCTGATTTTAGAATATT
>JAQCGA010000614.1 GCA_027619145.1 bacterium
CGGAGGAAGCGTTGGCAATGCCGGATGTGACGGTGATGCACGAGGGAGATTTTGTGGGCGTGGTTGCGCCCGATGAGCAGACGGCGGAGCGGGCACTGGGCGCACTCCAGGTCCGCTGGGAGACAACACCACAACCTTCGAGGGCCGAGTTATTTGACTATTTGAAGGCGCAGGCAGGCGATTCGGATGGGCGAGGTACACACGAGGTGGGCTCTGTAGAAGAGGGGCTTGCGGCGGCGGAACGGACGTTGCAGCAGACGTATACGGTGGACTATATAGCCCACGCACCGCTGGAACCGAGGGCGGCCCTGGCGCAGTGGGAAGGGGAGAAGCTCACGGTGTGGACGGGAACCCAGCGTCCATTTGGAGTGCGCAGTGAGCTGGCACGGGCGTTTGGTATTTCTGAAGAACGGGTACGGGTAATGATGCCGGATACGGGATCCGGGTACGGCGGAAAACATACCGGAGAAGCTGCGATAGAAGCCGCGCGCCTGTCCCGGGGTGCAGGGAAGCCGGTGAAGATTGTGTGGACGCGGGAAGAAGAGTTCACGTGGGCTTATTTTCGCCCGGCGGGTGTGATTGAGGTGCAAAGTGGGATTCGTGGGGATGGGACGATTGTGGCCTGGGAGTTTCACAATTATAATTCCGGTGCAGCAGCGATCCGGCCGTTGTACGAGATCGCAAATCAGCGCGTCGTGTTTCACAGAACCCGTTCGCCGCTGCGGCAGGGATCTTACCGGGGTCTGGCTTCTCCGGCCAACCATTTCGCACGCGAAACGCACGTAGATGAGCTGGCGCGGATGGTGGCGATGGATCCTCTTGAGTTCCGGAAAAAAAACCTGAAAGATGTGCGGTTGCTGGCGGTTCTGGATACAGTGGCCGAACGGTTCGGGTGGGGAGAAATAAAAGCGAGCGCCGGGCGCGGGTACGGGATCGCAGGAGGGTTTGACAAGGGCGGGTACGTGGCCACGTGTGCGGAAGTGGAAGTAGACCGGCAGAGTGGGCGGGTGCGGGTGATTCGTGTGGTGGAGGCGTTTGAGTGCGGCGCGATTGTGAATCCCGATCATTTGAAGAGTCAGATCGAAGGTGCCGTTGTACAGGGATTGGGCGGCGCGCTGTTCGAGACGGTTGTATTTGAAAATGGAAAGATTCTGAATGCGTCTTTTTCGGGCTACCGGGTCCCTCGTTTCAGCGATGTGCCGGAGATTGAAGTGGTATTGCTGGACCGGAAGGATCTGCCATCCGCCGGGGCAGGGGAGACGCCGAATTCAGCGATTGCTCCAGCTCTGGGCAATGCAATTTTCGATGCAACCGGAATCCGGCTGCGTTCGTTGCCACTGGTGCCGAAGGGGTTGGAGATTTAAGGCGGGGTATTGCAAATTGCAAATTGTCCATTGCAAATTGTAAATCGGTCCGCCCCTCCCCCTCAGGAGATGACGGTTTCTTTTCCTGCGTGTTGCTCGATCCAGATTTTGAGGGGGACGTCTTCGTCTGTGGGGGAGGTGTAGCCCCGGCCTCCGGAGTAGCTGACACCGAGGAGTTGTTTGCGGATGGGATCGCACCGGTCGAGATAGTGTGCCACCTGCATGTCATCGCGGGGGCGCAACCACCGGTAGGAATAGCCGTAGAAGAGGACGCGGCGTGGGGCATGCCAGTAGTTGGCGCTTCCGGAGTGCCAGATGCGGCGGTCGAAGAAGACGGCGCTGCCGGGCGGTACGCAGACGGGAATTGCGTCTTCGATGGGGAGTTTGGAATTGTTACCGGGGAAGCTGTCTTGAAGGTGGCTGCCGGGCAGGACGTAAAAATTTCCGCGGCCGGGGTCGGTTGTGTCCGTAAGAAAATAGGCGACTTTCAGGGAAACGCGCGGGCGGGGCGAGGTTTCAAAATCGCTGTTTAGCCGGCCGCTGTCCTGGTGCCAGCCGAGGCCGAGCCCGTCCTGTTCGAGAGATTTTCCCGGTTCTTCCGGCGGCGTAATGGTCATGTGGCTGTGGTAGAGCTGGATATTCCAGCCCAGAATACCCCACACTTTTGGAAATGTGACGTGCCAATCGAGCAGTTCGAGAAAGAGATCGTCTTTTCCAATGAAGTCGAAGTGGTTGATGCGTTCGTTTGGGCCTTTGCCCATGCGGGTTCGCTCTGCGTGGTCCGCGCGGTCGGTGGCTGATACCAGGTCTCCAATCAGGTCTTGCGGGAGGGCATTTTTCACAACGAAATAGCCGTTTTGGTCGAACTGGAGTGCTTCTTTTTCCGTTAGTAGGTTGGTGAGGCATTGAGAATCCATATCTGACCTCCGGAGAGAAAAGGCTTATGTTTTTTGGATACGGGAAAGTAAATTAGTGTATCCGGGTAAGATTGTCAATAGAACCGGAAGCCGAGGAGTTGATCAGAATGGAGCAGCATAAGGCGCATATTCTTGTTGCAGATGATGAACCGGGCGTGCGTACGATGGTTCGTGAGATGCTGGAGCAGGAGGGGTGGCGTGTAGATACGGCACCGGATGGTCGTGTTGCGCTTGAGTGTCTGGAGCGGGAAGCGTATACGCTGGCGATTCTGGATTTGAAGATGCCCGGACTGACCGGTACAGAGGTGTTGTTTGAGATACAAAAAAGAGAGATTCGGACGGATGTTTTGATTTTAACCGGGTATGGAACCATTCAGACGGCTGTTCAGGCGATTAAGATGGGCGCAAAGGATTTTCTTTGCAAACCTTTTGCAAGAAACGATCTGATTCGATCCGTGCAACTGATTCTTGCCCAGCATGCTCCGGTATTTTCGGATTTTTCGGAGCGGCTGGAGGCGTTTCTGGAGGCGTCTGCGTTTGACCCGGATTTGGGCCTGGAGGATATGGCCCGGCAGTTTGGAATTTCGTCGCGGCAGGTGACCAATGTGCTGAAGGCGCGTACCGGGATGCCATTTAAGAAGCGTCTTACGTTTTACCGTATCGAGGAGGCGAAGCGGTTGCTTCGTTCTGGACAGGCACCGCTTTACGAAATTGCGAAGCAGTGCGGTTTCAGAGACTACAGGCAATTGACGGCTGCGTTTCAGAAGGTGGAAGGGGTTTCGCCAAAGGAGTTTCGCCGTATCGGTCCCAGAGAAACTGATTCTGAAATATAAAAAAGCGGGGCGCTCAACACGCCCCG
>JAQCGA010000615.1 GCA_027619145.1 bacterium
ATATAACGGGCTTGAGGCTAGAGCAGGTTTGGGGAGTACGTCGGAACGGGGCACCCATTCGGGAGGTACTGTCTTTGCGCCTGTTTTCGCCCGGCTTGCTTCTGTATATGTTGCTGATGGCCCTATCTGGATCGGTGCTGGTTGCGGAAATGGGAAATTGGATGGAAAAAATTCTGCCCGTTCCCCAGGCGATCCAGGACGTCTTTTTGCAAATTCTGAGCGCAAAAAATCTGCCGGAGTTTGTCCAGAGGGCTATGCTACTGAGCGTGATGGCACCTCTGACGGAAGAACCCCTGTTCCGGGGTGTATTTCAGTACGGGCTCGTCCGGAATTATGGGCCGGTGAGAGGGGTTTTGGCGGCTGCGGTTTGTTTCGGCGTGTTCCATCTGATTCCCTGGCAAGCCGCTGGGGCTACGTTGATTGGGCTTTTAATTGGAATCGTGGTGTACCGAACAGGATCGCTTTTTGCAGGAATTGTGATGCATGCGATTTGGAATCTGCTACCGCTGCTGGTCATTTCGCTACTCGGAAATCAAGCGATAGAAGGGTTTGGGGTAAACAAGGAAGAGGTTCGTCATATTCCGGTAGGGGTTCTGCTGATGAATGCGGGAATTTTTATGCTGGCTTTTCGAGGATTTTGGCACCGAACAAAAGATCTGGGAGGCGAAAAAGAGGAAGAACAGGTATCCATTGATTTGTAACAATTGATCCCAGGAAAGAAGGGGCGTGGTTCTTACGCATTGTCCCGTTTCAAGATGATTAGCTCTCGGCCGCTGGAAAGAATATATCCTTCGTTTTCCAGGCGACTCAAAACGCGGGTGATGGTTTCGCGGGCTGTGCCGGCCATGCTGGCCAGGACCTGGTGGGTGGGGCGTTTTTTGATGACCAGACCATCGGGCGTTTCTACACCCTGTTCTTCGGCCAGAGAAAGGAGAACGCTACAGATGCGGTCTGTGATGCCGAGAAGGGCAAAACTTGCGGTCTGGCGGTCTGCTGAGCGGAGGCGTGAGGCCAGGCTGACCATTAAGTTGACTGCAATGGCCGGGTGGCAATCCAGGGCCTGTAAGAAATCTGGACGGCGCATCACCAGGAGGTCGCTTTCTTCCAGGGTGGTTACGTTGGCAGACCTGGGCTTTCCGTCCAGGAGGGACATGTCTCCAAAAAATTCGCCAGACCCCAGAATGGAGAGGATGACTTCCCGTCCGTCCGAAGCGGTGACACTGACCTTGGTTTTTCCGGATACGATCACAAAAAAAGAGTCGCCCTGATCGTCTGCCAGAATGACCATGCAGTTTTTGGGAAATTTGCGGATCTGGGTGACTTCGGCCAGTGCGGCCAGTTCGGCTTCGGTGAGGTCCTCGAAAAGAGGAACCTTTTTCAGTAGAGTCACAATCATGGCGACTCCTCCTGGGCAGGAGAAAAAGGCGGGGTACCAAATAGAGGCAACTAAAAGGTATTGTAACAAAAAAAAGGAGGAGTCACAAGCCTTTTCGGTATCGCATCGACGCAAGGTGTGGGTTGCGCCATGTGAAAACGCCACGAAACTTAATTCGTGGCGTTTTTTATAGATGATGCAATCCGTCTATTTTAGAAAAGCAAGACCGAGACAGACTTCTGGATCATGGCAAGTGACACGGCCGCCATGCCCACGAGGGCCATGCCTACAGAAAATCCTACGGTGAGCACCGCGGCATAGAGACGCCACTGTTTTTTGCCGAATCGATTCCAGAAGTAATAGCGGGCCAGGAGTGCGCCAATAATTTCTGTGATGAGGACGTGCGGAATACTGGTCAGGCTGCGGATGTATCCGAAGATGAGCAAGATGGGCAGGCCGAAGACGGACAGCAGGATAAAGCTGACGACGCCCATGATGAAGCCCAGGCCAATCACGTTGGGCTTGAGCGCTTCAAAGAGAATGGGTTTGTCATCTGAACTCTGGAGGAACGAGCCGTCGAAGGAAGGCACCTGATCCACTTCGAACTGGTAAACCAGGTCTCGGCCCTGCTGGTCCACCAATTCCCGGATGGCCATGCTTGGGTTGGGCGTATCCACGCGGATTCCGTCTTCTGGGCCCAGAATCACGGGGGCAACGGGCAGGCCTTTTTCGAGCGCTTCAGAGATATCGGGTTCAGACGGGTCCACCTGTAGCGGCGGGTTGGGCGGAGGTTCGGTGCCCTCGAAGTTGGTATAGAAATACGCGACGCGAGACCAGGGGCCGTAGGTGCGTTGTTTGAGATCTTCGATATGCGTATCTGCTGAGGCCCGGACGCGCCAGTACCACCATTGCCCATCGGGCAGGTTGCTGGGTTCAAATGCGACCTTATTTTCTGCTTCATCGTACAGGATTTCGCTTCGCATGGTGCTGGTAAACCAGACGGATTGTTGCAGGGCACGAAGCGGCCACATGAGCTGTACATAGGGGTAGGCGTCTGAAGGTACGGGTGCCAGCTTCCAGATGTAAGACCAGTACATGAAACTGGTGACCAGAACCAGCGGGACCATAAAGAATTCGGCTTTCAGGATGCCCGTGAATTTTGTGCCGGTCAGTTCAATCTGGCGGAAGCGTTCGGCAGAAGCGCCGTAGTTGCTCAAAGGGAAAGGTACGAACCAGATGTCTATGCCGTGGAATCCGCTTAAGAAAATGGTGGCTTCGCGGATGTAGGGGATGTTGACGTTTTGCCCCACCAGCCCGTCCAGGCGAGCGTTCACAAAGGAGATGAGCGGGGTGTAGACAAAGGCAAAGACGAAGAAGAAAACGAGGAGCGTTTTGCTGACCAGATCCGGGAAGAGGACCTTGGCGAGAACAATGGTATACATGCTGGCAACGCAGAACAGCACGATGCAAATCCAGATGCGGAAATCGCCCCGCCCAGGTGGTGTGTCCCAGCTTCCTTTTTCGCGATTTTCCACGCGTGCGGACTGTACGCCTGTCCAGACCTGGTAAAAGCCGATTACGGTAATGGCGAAGGTGATGCCGATGCCGAAGCTCATCCAGAAGTCGATGCCGGTTACAAAGTGGGTCTGGATGGTGTCCATGCCCATGAACCAGTGGGGCATATATCCGTAGTGATGCAAGACGGGGCTGGCGGCTGTGTGGATGAGGACACCAATAAAGGAGCCCATGACCGCCCAGAACGGT
>JAQCGA010000616.1 GCA_027619145.1 bacterium
CACGGGCCTGCGGCTTAGGTTTAGATTTGGGTGTGGGTTTGGGGGCCGGTTTGGCTGGTTTTGGTTTGCTCTTTTGGCTGGCAATTGCATCTTGGAGTTTGTTACGTGCATCGGACATTTATACGCTCCAGGCAAACCATACGACCCGTTTCTGGTGCGAACCAGAGTAGAAAAAAAAGAAAGACCCCATTCGCACTGGATGGTTCCGCAAAGGATCCGGATCTTCAGGGGGCCGGATCAACATGTCTATACCCATAAAATATAGGAAAATATAGGTATATTCGTCAAATGTCCAAGTTTTTTTTAGCGTTGGTTGCCACTGCGTGCAATGCCAAGAGTTCCCAGGCGGTCCTGAAAAGGCAGTGGGGAACCGCTGGTGTCGGTTAGCGGTTTTGCAGGTGTGCGTGCCCCCGTGAACAGGCTGACGGCCACCAGGAAGACCAGCGCAACGGGAACAGCGAGCAAATCTGCGGGCCAATCCGGTGCAATTTGGAGGAAGATCAGCCAGGTAAACGCGCCAGAGAACATGGATGTCAGCGCACCGGGCAGGTTTGCCCTGGGCCACCAGATGCCGGCGGTAAGGGGCACAAATAGGGTGGCCAGCAACACGGACCAGGAATCGACCATCAGCGTGTACACGGTGTTATGTGCCAGAGCCAGGTATAGAGAAATGAGCCCCAGAACGGGCACAGCAATTCGACAGATAAGGAGGATGTGGCGTTCTTCGATTTCAGGACGAAAATACCGCATCATGTCCCATCCGATGACGCTGGCAGGGGCCAGTAGCGCACTGTCTGCACTACTCATCAGGGCAGAGACCAGGGCCCCCAGGAAAATGGCCAGCACGACCGGCGAGAGGTATTTCAGGCCCAGTTCCATCATGACAAAATCTGGATTGGCCAGGTCTGGCAGGACGATGGTGGCGGCGATGCCCAGGAAGACCGGGAGCAGGCCCACGGTGACGTAGAGCAGCCCGGCAAAATAAGCACTGTTTTGTGCCACGCGTTCGTCCCGGCTGGAAAGGCTGCGTTGGATGAGGTCCTGCCCGGCCAGATTGCCCAGACCAATCACCAGCCAATCTCTGGCATAAGAGAACCAGGCTGTTGCACCTGCGTTACGCGGGTAGAGGAAGAAACGGTCGTCTGGAATCTGAGCCCGAATGGCGGCCCACCCGCCCATGTCATGGATGAGCAGAGGCGTGATGATCAGCAGCCCCAGGGTGAGTACGGTTACCTGGATAAAGTCGGTCAACGTGACGGCCCACATGCCCCCGACTGCGGTGTAGACAAGGACGATTGCCGCGCCTATACAGATGCCCAGCGTAGGGTCCAGGCCAACGATGGACTGTAGAATACGCCCGAAGGCCACCATGAGTGAGGCCACCCACCCCACGTAGGCCGGAATGGTGCACAAAGCTGCGACCAGGCCAGCTGTGGGGCCGAAGCGGATTTCGAAAAAGCTGGCAATGGTAGTCAGTCCCATTCGGCGCATGATGCGCACATAAAAAAAACCTGCCAAAAAAAGACACAGCGCGGCACCGAATGGATCTGCGATGACACCCATGAAACCGTGTTTGTAGGCCGCACTGGCCGCGCCAATGACAATTCCTCCGCCAAACCAGGTGGCTGCCAGGGTGCCGGTAGCCAGCCAGATCCCCAGCCTGCGTCCGGCCACAATGAAGTCTGCAGAGGCATGAACCTTACGGCCTGCGTAGAGACCTACCAGGAGGGTGAACAGAACGTAGATCGAAAGGCCAACGACGATGGGCCAGTTGGGCATATGAGCCTCCAGGTTCAGGGGCGAATCTTTATTTGATCCGGCCGTGTTCTTGCAGGAGTTGTACAACCCGGTCCAGGGGCAGGGCGGGCATGGGGTTGTTGTCTCGGCCTACCATGGATTCGGCGCGGCAGAGGGCGTTGAGAATGGCTTCTTCGGTGGCTTCTACGGTGGCCTGGAACAGGGGGGTAAGTTGGGCGTCGCGCAGGGAGCGAATGGTATCTACTGTGGCTTCGTTCTGGGGAATCTGTTGGGCGGTGGAAAAGGCCAGGAGGAGATCTCCGCTGCTGGTACGCGAGACGGTGCCGGTGCGAGCCAGGCCCAGGGAGGCCCGGCGGCAGAGCCTTCGGAGCTGGATAGGAAGGAGGGGTGCATCTGTGGCGATGAGAATGATGATGGAGCCATCGCGGGTGGGGGCTGGCGCTTCAGGAAATGCCTGACCCACAGGGACGCCGCTGACAATGAGTTCGGGACGGCGGCCGCAGTTGGCGTTGACAAGAACGCCCACGGTGTAGCCTTCTGGAACGCTGCGAGAGGCCGTACCGATACCGGCTTTGTACCCATAGGCGCGCATTCCGGTACCCGCACCCACGGAGCCCTCGGGTACCGGTCCAGACGATGCAGATTCGATGGCCTGTACAACGTGTTCTTCTTTTACATGCCGGCCTGCAATGTCGTTGAGTCCGCCGTCATAACATTCGGCTACAACGGGAAGAGGTACCCGGCCGGGGTCCTGTTTGAGCATATAAGCAACTACGCCGCTGTAGGCTTCTCCTACGCTGAGCGTGTTGGTGAGTACGATGGGTACTTCCAGGAGGCCGCGTTCGTTGATCCATTCTGCACCGGTCATTTCCCCATTGCCGTTGAGAACTTCGGCCGCGGCATAGATCCGATTCAGGTAGATGTCATCTCCATGTGGTACCACGGCAGTGACTCCGGTACGCACCGGACCTTTGCCTACGTGCAATTTCCCTTCGCCCCGGATGAGGGTGACGTGGCCTACCCGTACGCCGGATACATCCGTAATGGCGTTGAGTGGGCCTGTGGGCAATGTACCGATTTGGATGCCCAGATCCCGGGCCCGGGGTCTTTCTGCACAATCCGACTGGGTTGCCAGAAAGAGAACCAGACAGAGAAGGAGCGTCTGTATACCAGGTATTTTAATTTTACAGTTAGGGGTCATAGGTCAGATTTAGTGGGAGTGACTTATCGGCTCATTTTTTTGACGAACGAGACGATGAACAGGGCAATCATGAAGGCACCGTTGAACGCTTCCATGGCCGCGAAAGGGCGAGACCAGGGGGCAGGGGTAAACCCCCCATAACCGAGTGTGGTGAAGGTGACCTCACTGAAGTACA
>JAQCGA010000617.1 GCA_027619145.1 bacterium
TGGAAGCGTCATATCCATGGCTTCGTGAATCCCAATCGGGCAGGGCTTGGTGCCTGTAATTCCATTCACAAAATCCAACACCTCAAAATAATCTCCTCCACCATGCCCTGCCTTCTTGGCCTCCTCGGTTGCATCCCGCCACATCTCGGGCAAATACTCGGCCTCCAGGTCTTCCAACTTCATCCACGTATTCTTCTCTTCGCACAGATCCGCCAGCCAGATTCGGTAGTTGTCGCCTTTAGCGCGGGCAGACTCGTAACATCCTTTGGTTCCTTGCAACGTATAGTTTGCTCCTGAATGCGGCCGTTCGGACACCATATCCACCCGGATCTTAATCAGCCCACCTTTTGCTGTTTTACACAGCATCACACACGAATCCTGGTTCTCGTAATGATCGCCCCTTGGATCCACGTAGTGATTCCCACTTCCCTCACAACACACCCGTACCACCCGATCATCCGGCATCCACTGTAAAATAGGTCCCAGGCTATGCGTACCGTACGTCACGCCGTCGATCCCCGTCTGCCACTTTCGCCGCCATACCGTACGCTCGTTCAACTCCTTCAACTCGTGGATGTATTCCCCTTCCGCATAATACACCTCTCCAAACAGCCCTCGCCGTGCAAGCTCTTTCACCAGCACATTCGGCTTCATATACGTATAATTCTCGGCCATCATATACATCGCCTTCGACGCATTTGCGGCAACCACCAGCTCCTGACATTCTTCCACAGATACCCCAGCCGTCACCTCACTCAGCACGTGTACATTTTGCTGAAGCGCCAGAATGGCCTGGGGTGCGTGGAATTGCATCGGCGTACCAATCACCACAGCGTCTACCCCGGACTTCTCCAACATCTCTTCATAGTCCGTATAGGTCTCCGACGCTCCCAACTTCTCGGCCGCTTCTGACAACAGCTCTTCCCGTACATCGCACACCGCATGAATCCGAGTCAACGGATGTGCGTCAAACGCAGCGCGAAAACTTCCGCCTCGCCCTACAGCTCCGACAACTCCTATATTTAATTTCTCAAGCACTGCCATTTCTCACTCCTTTCAACGTTGCCAAATTGCCCGAATCAGGTACACCCACCCCGCCAGAAAACACAAGCCCCCCAGCGGCGTAATTGCACCCAACCAGCGAACTCCGCTTAAACTCAATACATATAAACTTCCTGAAAAAATCACCGTCCCTGCAACAAATAACCATCCCGCAATTGACCCGTATGGCCCTGGCCAACGAGAAATAACCCAGGCCGTGGCCAGCAACGCGAATGCATGATACATCTGGTACCGCACGCCCACTTCAAATACATCCATCAAATGCGGCTCCAGTCGATCCCGAAGTCCATGTGCACCAAACGCACCCGCTGCCACTCCCAGAAATGCCGAAACCGCTCCTGCCGTTAAAAAAATACGCTCCATTCAATAACCTCCTGTTCTCAATCCGCCAGCACCCGCTTCTGAAACAGTCTTCAATTGATCATTGCCAATTGATAATTGTCAATTCAGGTCTTCCGGGGAAGCCCCCTCGGGTCTTCGTCAAACGGCGTCGTATCCGAACACTGAATGGACCTGTCCAACAACCGCAGAGTCAATTCTTGTTGGAAAGGTCCATATGCCGAGTCCCCGTACACATTTCGAAGCTCCCGAGGATCTTCCTTCAAATCGTACAACTCGCTCATCCCTTCCGGCCTGTAAATCAATTTTCCTTCCAGGGTACGCACCATAGATGCCCGACACACCGAAAGCGGATGTTCCTGTTGTTGTAACCCTTTGGGATAATAGATTTGCTCCGGCGTCCAGTCCGCTGTGGACCCACCTCCCTCAAAACAGCGCGGCTCAAACCGCGCATAGCCACCATCTGCAAATACCGCTCGATCAGGATCCCCAGGAGCCCCCTTCAACTGCGGCACCAACGATTGTGCAAAATGGGTGTGCTGTGCCTCAATCCCCGCCAGGTCCAGCACCGTAGCCATCATATCAAACACCTCAACGGGCTCGCCCACAACGTGCCCGGCCTTTCCGCCGGGCATCCGCACAATCAACGGTACCCGTGTCAGTGTATCGTCCAACCCACTCGGCCACTTCTCCACCAACCCATAATCTCCCGCCCAGTCTCCGTGATCCGAAAAGAAAATCACGGCCGTGTCTTCCGCCAGTTCCGTCTCCTCCAGCGTATCCAGCAGTTCTCCAATCAGATGATCCACATAACTCGTCATCCCCAGGTACACCGCCTGAATCCTCCGAAATACAGATCCATCCACCTGATCCAACCGGCGGTACTGCCGAATGAGCGTATGAAAATCCGGCTTCCCATCTACCACCGGACGCAGATCCGGAAGTTCATCCGGATCGTACATTTCGTGCCATCCTGATGGAGCACTGTACGCCGGATGTGGATAACTCGTGGGCAAAAATAAACAGAACGGCCGATCGGGCTTTGACTTCAAAAAATCAATCCCCCGCCGATAACAATTTGTATCCCCATGTTGCACCAGCGGCTTCTCAAATGGCTTCTGTAAAAACGTATAATATTCTGGATCTTCAAATTCAAACATCGGTTCCCCAAAATTCCCACCCGGCCCGCTACGTGCTTCCGTAATACATTCTGCGATATTCTCATGCGTCAACAAATCGTTTTTCCCATACCAGCGGATATCGTACCCCGCCTCGTTCAGGTATCGGAACAAATGAGGCTCGTGCAAATGCAGCGTATGCCACAGCGTCCGGTGCCCACTTGTAGACGAATATAGCCCCGTCATAAAACTGCACCGCGAAGGCGTGCACACCGTATGCTGAACATGGCACTGATCGAAACGGGTGCCCGATGCGGCCAACCGGTCCAGGTTTGGCGTTTGAACCACTGGGTGGCCATAACACCCTACAGACTCTGCCCGCAATTCATCTGGATTTAGAAGAATAAAATTCATACCCCTCACTCAATCAAAAATACAAACTGTGTCCCTGCCCTTGAAACCAGACAAGATCAATAAAAAACGAAAGACCTGCCCCTGCAAAATGCCCCACGACCAGCCCAATAAAAAATGGCTTGGCTCTGTTAAACAGAATCAACCCGCCAAATCGGATCAACAAAACCTTCACAGCCCAGGCCACGAACAGAGA
>JAQCGA010000618.1 GCA_027619145.1 bacterium
TTCCAGAAGTGGATAGTGGAAGTCGCAATCCTATATGCCTGCCATAAGCAATGTATAAACAGTTGTTAAGCTCATTTGGTTTAATCGCGGCACAAAAGTTGCGAGGACTTCAGTGCTGCACGTTACAGAAGTGCTGCACGTTACAAAATGCTATTTCGTTTACTTTTTTGAGCAGGTCACCATTGTGCGCGGCGATACCAGTGAGTTTTTTGTGTAGCTTTGAACAGAATGCCTAAGGGGGTTGTAAGATGTCTTTAGAAAGTGAAGTCCAAACAGAACAGTCATTTGGTTCAGATCCGACTGCCATGCGGAACACGGATCATTATCAGGACGAGTACGTATGGGGGTTTGTGGATAAGTGGGACGAGTTGATTGATTGGGAAATGCGTGCAGAAGGCGAAGGTGATTTTTTTATTCGACATCTCAAGGAGCGCGGTGTTAAGCGGGTGCTGGATGTGGCTACGGGCACAGGGTTTCACTCGGTGCGTTTGCTGGAGGCTGGTTTTGAGGTGATCAGTGTGGATGGAAGCCCGGAGATGCTTGCAAAAGCGTTTGCGAATGCCCGGAAGCGCGGGCATATCCTGAGCACCATTCAGGCGGACTGGCGTTTTTTGAACCGGGACGTACACGGCGAGTTTGATGCGGTGATTTGTCTGGGAAATTCGTTTACTCATATGTTCAAGGAGCGCGACCGGCGCAAAGCGCTTGCAGAGTTTTATGCTACATTACGCCACGATGGAATCTTGATGCTGGATCAGCGCAATTACGATTCGATTCTGGACAATGGTTTTTCCAGTTCACATACCTATTATTATTGCGGAGACAACGTGCGTGCTCGACCCGAATATATGGACGAGGGGTTGGCACGGTTTAAATACGAATTTCCAGACGGTTCTGCCTACCACTTAAATATGTTTCCGCTGCGGAAGGAATACACGCGGGAGTTGATGCTGGGCGTAGGATTTCAAGGCGTAGAGACCTACGGAGATTTTCAGGAGACCTACAAGGAAGAAGAGCCTGATTTTTTTGTTCACGTGGCGGAAAAGAAATATCGGGAAGAAGAGTAAGGCATTATATATTTAGACAGGAAACAAATGATTTGGAAAGTGAGGAAAAGGAATGAGTACCACAACCTACTCAGGTGCGGTGAATACCGCGCGGGAATATTATAATAGCGAAGATGCAGACCAGTTTTATGCTACGGTCTGGGGCGGAGAAGATATTCATATTGGCCTGTATGAATCAGACGATGAACCTATTGCAGAGGCCAGCCGGCGCACAGTAACTCATATGGCTTCTATGCCTAAAGCACCCAATGAAAATACACGAGTACTGGATATGGGTGCAGGGTTTGGCGGGGCGGCGCGTTATCTGGCGAAGACCTATGGCTGCGAAGTTGTCGCATTGAATTTGAGTGAGGTGGAAAACGAGCGAGACCGGGAACTCAACCGGGAACAGGGTCTGGACGACCTGGTTGAAGTGGTGGACGGCAGTTTTGAAGACGTTCCTTTTGAGGAGGCGTCTTTTGACCTGGTCTGGTCCCAGGACGCCATTTTGCACAGTGGAGACCGGGAACAGGTGCTGCATGAGGTTGCCCGGGTATTACGTTCTGAGGGGGAGTTCGTTTTTACAGACCCCATGCAGGCAGATGATTGCCCCGAAGGTGTGTTGCAGCCAATTCTGGATCGGATTCATCTGGAAAATCTGGGTTCGCCAGGATTCTACCGGGAGAAGGCCACAGCGGTGGGCCTGGAAGAAGTGCAGTTCGAAGATCTGACACACCAGCTTGTGAACCATTATACGCGCGTGCTGGACGAGACAAAAAAGAAGGTCTCTGATTTGAAAGATACGGTCAGCCAGGAGTATATTGAGCGGATGCAAAAGGGATTGGGGCACTGGATTGACGGTGGCAACAAAGGGTACCTGGCCTGGGGTGTATTTCATTTTCAGAAAGCATAATTTGAATTTTTAGAAAACGCAGATTCTGTTTTATCCGTGCGACAGGAGGAACACGAGACTACTGTGTTTTCCTCCTGTTTGCATTGGGACAAAGGTTTTTCTGTGTCAAAGTCTAAACGTCCCGCCGACCGTCCTTACAGCCTACCAGGAATGGAACTCATGGCAGAAATTCAGGTAAACAACCTCTACAAAATTTTCGGTCCACACCCTGAAGAGGTATTCCCGCTGCTTCAGGCAGAAGAAAGCAAAGAAGACATCTTAAAGAATACCGGGTGTACCGTAGCCGTCCACGATGCGAACTTCCACGTTGCCGAACAGGAAATCTTCGTCGTCATGGGCCTGTCGGGAAGTGGGAAATCCACGGTGCTGCGCTGCCTGAACCGCCTTATTGAGCCGACGCGGGGGGAAGTCCTCATCGACGGCGAAAACATCGTCCAGGCCGATGACCAGCGGCTGCGAGAGATACGCAGCTCCCGCATTTCCATGGTCTTCCAGAACTTTGCGCTCCTCCCGCACCGCACCGTATCCTCCAATGTGGAATACGGTCTGGAAGTTCGCGGCGTAGAAAAAGAGAGCCGTACGGACAAAGCCTACCAGGCGCTGGAACTGGTAGGCCTCAAAGGATATGAAGAAAGCATGCCGGACGAACTCAGCGGTGGGATGCAGCAGCGCGTGGGTCTGGCCCGGGCCCTGGCCACGGACCCGGAAATTCTCCTGATGGACGAAGCTTTCAGCGCCCTGGACCCGCTCATCCGTTCTGAAATGCAGGACGAGTTGCTTAACCTGCAGGCTCGTATGCACAAGACCATTGTCTTCATCACGCACGACCTCAACGAAGCCCTCAAGCTGGGAGATCGGATCGCCGTCATGAAAGACGGACAAATTGTCCAGGTGGGCGGCTCCGAAGAAATCCTCACCGAACCCGCAGACGACTACGTGCGCGCCTTCGTACAGGACGTGGACCGCTCCCGGGTCATTACAGCCAAGACGGTAATGCTGCCGGCCATCCCCATTCAAATCCCCCGGGACGGTCCCGGCCTGGCTGTACGCCGGATGCGCGAAAAAGGCTACGCCAGCCTCTACGTTACAGACCGGGAATGCAGGCTCAAAGGCCTGGTGAGCATTGAAAATGCCAACAGCCTGCTCAAGCAGGGGATCCACAGCC
>JAQCGA010000619.1 GCA_027619145.1 bacterium
GCCTCGCAACTGCCGCAGGAGCGGCCCTCACCCTCTACTGCCTGGAACACAACATCACGCCACACTGGAACGCCGCCAACCAGAACTCCGCAAACCTCGCCCAAAAACTCGGCTATACCCAGAACGACCACTACCACCCCTTTCGGCTCCTGCCCTGACACAATCCAACCCCCGGAATATATGGATGTGTCTCATATGATTTCACATTGATCCCAGAAGCAGAATCCACTATATTTTGCACGAATACTGTGAAACCGATAAAACCCTTGAGAAGAATTTTTTATGATCGAATCATTCGGCGATCCTGCAACAGAAGATTTGTTTCACAACAGGCCAACGCGACGTGCCCGAAGTTTCCCACCAGATATCGTGCGCATTGCCTTACGAAAATTGGATGTGGTTGATACAGCCCATACGCTACAAGACCTGCGAATGCCCCCTGGCAATCGCCTTGAAGCATTGAAGGGTAAGCTTCGAGGATTTCACAGTATCCGTGTCAATGAGCAATGGCGAATCATTTTTCAATGGTCTGACAATTCTGCACATCAGGTATCGCTAACAGATTATCATTAGCCTGAACCGATATTGAGAGGGAATTATGCTACCAGAAAATCGTATTCCGACACATCCAGGCGAGATCCTCCTGGAAGAGTTTCTGAAACCTATGGGCATGACTCAGGTGGCTTTTGCCAACCACATTGAGGTACCCATTCAAAGAATTAATGAAATCGTTCGCGGCAAAAGAGGGGTGACATCTGAAACGGCCTGGTTGTTTTCTCAAGCACTTGGGACAACACCTGAGTTCTGGATAAACCTTCAACGGAATCATGACCTGGCTAAAAGTCGGCCAGAAAAAACGATTCCGAAACTTCAGTCGGTAAGATAAACTCCGTTTCAAATTCCCTTCTAACCCCAACAGAAAACCCTGGAGACCCCAATGGCACCCGAAATAAAACCCGCAACCGAAATCGTGAACCTGCAATCCAACTACTGGGAACGTTACCCCCGCCGCGAACCCATTGCCCTGGGTGCCGTCCAGCAAATCTCCGAAGGCCTCGGCGTGCGGCTCTCCCTCAAAACCAGCGTCAAAAACCTCTCCCACTACATCGTAACCCAGAACGAAGAAACCCCACAAGAAAACAAAGACGGGGAAGTCAACGTACGGTTCCGGGCACTGGGCGACGCCAAACCCCAGCACATCACCACAGAAATCCAGGCCATCTCCGCTTCCGGCGAAAAAACAACCCCGCACAAAATCACCATCGGATACTACCCGAAAGAATTTTACGCCGCCAGCGGCCAGACCACACAAAGCTGGGTCATCGTACAGAACACAGACCTCTCCCTCCAACAATCCACCGTAGAAGACTGGATCGTAGACATCCCATCCGAAGCCGACCGGGCCTACGCAAAAAAGCAGTGGGGCGACCTCATCCACAATCTCGAATCCGAATACGAAAAAGCACAGGCCCTCGCCAAAACCATCATGACCGCCCTCAAACCACACGGCGGAGTCCCCTCCGACAACATGCGCGAAGCCCCGCCCTTTGAACAATACGAACGGGCCATCTCCGGAAAAGACCACGTCTGGTGCGGCAACCACGCAGCCATCTTCTCCTGGGCCTGCAATGCCTTAGGCATTCCAGCGCGGCGAATTGGCATGAACTACCCCTACGGAACCGACGGAGACCACACCCTCCTCCTGTCCGAAGGCCACAGCACCACAGAAATCTTCAGCGAAACCCTCAACCGCTGGATCTGGATCGACCTCACCTTCAACGTCCTCGGTGTACACCTGGCCGGTCAGGCCCCCGTCAACATGCACGAACTCGTCCAGTTCCTCAACGACGGAAGCCGCATCCAGGCCTTAACCATTGTCGAATACGACCCCGTCTCGAAAGAAGTCAAGAGGAGTCCCGTTACCGAAAGCAGCAAAAAAGCCGCACTCTTCCACTACTTCAAACGGGACCAGCAATATCGCTACACCCGACGCGCCCAGGAAGCCTGAGCACCCATCCCGCACAAGCCCAAGACCTCTGGAGACCCCACGATGGCAATCGAAACCGAACCCACACCCGAAATCGTCTACCACCAGTCCAACCATTGGGATGTATACCCAACCCGGTCAGACGTAGAACTCGCCTCCATCCTCCCGCTCCCGGAAGGCATCGGCGTGGAATTACAGCTCCGTTCGAACATAGAAAACTTCGACCACTTCCTGTATGCAACCAACGACAAACCTCCCCGCAAAAGCTCAGGACAGGAAATCGTCATCCGGTTTGCAGAGAACCACCCGCCGGAAATCCAGCGGACCACAACCGTGATCCAGGCCGTCGCAGAAAACGACAAAAAATCCTCCGAATACAAAATCGACATCAACTTCTTTTCCAGAGAATATTACGCAACAAGCGGAAGAACCAGCACTGGATATCTCATGGTCCAGGGATCGGACCTGCCCATTTCCGCAACAACCGTCGAAGACTTCATCATCGAACGCCCCACACCCGAAGAAGTCACCTTTGCACAGCAACAATGGGGCAACCTGATAGACCCCGGCCGCTCAGACCACGAAAATGCCTGTGCAATCGCACGATCCATCCTCACCGACCTGAACGATCACCGGGGCGTTCCTTCGGATATCATGGAACAATCATCCCCTCTTATTCAGTATCAAAGAGCCATGGCCGGCCAGGACGGCGTCTGGTGCGGAAACATTGCCTCCATCTTCTCCTACGCCTGCAACGCCCTCGGAATTCCCACCCGCTACATCCGAATGTCTCGGGACTCCGAAACACAAGCTCCGGAAAGCAGCGACTATACGCTCCGCCTTGCCACAGGCCATCGCACCACCGAAATCTTCGACCGCGAAACCAACCAGTGGGTCTGGATGGACCTCGCCTTCTCCATCCTGGGTGCCTACCTCGGCAACGTAGGCCCACTCAACATGATGGAACTCCATCACGCCATCAACAATCCTGCCCGGGTTCGTGACCTGTCCATCGCATCCTACATTCCAGCAGAGAAAACAGATCGAACAGACCCCCTCCTCGAATGCGAACGAAGCTACTCCTGCTTCAACAGCCTGAAACGCACACAGAAATTCTTCCACATGAAAGTCTGCTG
>JAQCGA010000620.1 GCA_027619145.1 bacterium
GCGCGGGTTCTAGGATGGATTTTTCGGCGGTACCACGATCTGGCCGTAGCCATGTTAACCGGGCTGATGGTAGGTTCATTACGCAAGATCTGGCCGTGGAAGGAGACGCTGTCCACTTTCCTGAACCGGCACGGGAAAGAGGTGCCGCTCGAGCAGGTAAATATGTTTCCTGCTGGGTTTGATGGCGAGGTGGTGTTTGCGATTGGGCTGGCGTTGCTGGGCTTTGTTCTGGTGATGGCAATGGATCGATTTGCAGAGGGGAACCCCGAAGGCTAAAGCGAAGCTAAGGTCTGAAACAGGTAGACTTTTTTTGAGAAAGGCTGTGGGGACGATTCCGCGGCCTTTTCTTTGAAACATGCGGCCTGCAGGCTTCCAGGCCGGGTATGCGATGCTGGAAGCCTTGCAATATGCTCGTAAAAAAAATCTGCTCACAAACCAATAGTACCAGGACTTTCCCTCCATAAGTACCAGCCCTCCTCTTCCAGGACCTGAATCAGGTCCACTACTGAACTAGTCCCTTCCATAGACCCTAATTGAACCTTTCGGTCTATTGTATCCCTGTTCTGAATGCCACATCTTTACATGATCGTTTGATGGATATCCAAATCCCAACTCTCTGGGCGAGTGGACCCATGTGTACAAAATGTAAGGGGTAGTCTCATGCAGCAGCACAACAACAGCGGGGGAGATCGGAGTGGCGAGGTCAACCCCGGTTCCGAGTTCGATGAGCTGATCCGGCAGGGAAGGGAACGGCTCCAGCAGATCATTCCTGCGGGCAACGGCCGCGGCATCATCGTCGGTATTGTTTTCGTCCTGGTCGCTCTGAGCGTGTGGACGTCCTTTTACACGGTTCCAAGCGATTCAGTGGCGGTCGTACAGCGTTTTGGCAGGTATGATGGGACCGTTCCACCGGGGCTTCATCTCAAGGTGCCTCTGGGCATTGATGTGATCACGATTGTTCCCGTCAAACGACAACTGAAGCAGGAATTTGGGTTCACTACCCCGGGTGCCAGAGAACCACACCAGAGTCCTGCTCCGGGTGACGGAAGGCGAGAGACGCAGATGGTGACCGGAGATTTGAATGCCGCATTGGTGGAGTGGGTGGTTCAATACCGAATTTCGGATCCGATCAAGTTTCTTTTTGAGGTTCGAGAACCCCGGCAGACGCTCCGCTATGTGTCCGAGTCCGTGATGCGGGAAGTTGTGGGCGACCGCACTGTGGATGAGGTGATTACCATTGGCCGGCAGGAAATCGAATCGGAAGCGTTGATCCGGATGCAGGCGCTTTCAACGAGATACGCGATGGGCATTAGTATAGATCAGGTGCAGTTAAAGAACATCAATCCGCCTGAACCGGTGCAGGAGTCGTTCAACGAAGTCAACCAGGCCCAGCAAGAGAAAGAAAAATTGATCAATGAGGCCCGGCGGGATTACAACAAAGTGATCCCGTTGGCAGAAGGAGAGAAGGATCAACGTATCCGGGAGGCCGACGGGTACCGGCTTAAAAGGATCAACGAAGCCGAGGGCGATGTGGCGCGGTTCAACTCGTTACTGGCAGAATATACCAAAGCGCCAGAGGTTACGCGCCGCCGCATCTACGTTGAGACCCTGCAGGAGGTCCTGCCGGGCATCCGCGCCAAGATCATCATCGATGAACAAGCGCGCGGTATCTTGCCGCTGCTGAATCTCGATGCCCAGAAAGGAGATCGACAGTGAACAAGATCACCCGCATCGCCGTTTTCGGAATTCTGGGCATCGGGGCATATGTCTTGATGAGCTCGATTTACACGGTCAGCGAAGTCGAGCAAACAATTATCACCCAGTTTGGTAGGCCCATTGGCACCCCTGTGACGACCGCCGGTTTAAAAATCAAGATGCCATTCATCCAGGAAGTCCATCCGATTGACAAGCGGATCCTGGAGTGGGACGGGAGTCCGGCGGATATGCCAACAAAGGATAAGCTCTACATCTCGGTGGATCTCTATGCCCGTTGGCGGATTACAGATGCGCTCCAGTATTTCCTGCGGTTGCGCGATGAACGCAGCGCGCAATCCCGGCTGGATGATATTCTGGGGAGTGAAATCCGCAATGCGGTTGCCAAACATGAGTTGATCGAGATTATCCGTACTACAAAAGATCGGGTGCCGCTGCTCGATGGCCTGTTGACCGACGCAGAACGGAAATTGAATATGGGGTCCCTGTTGCCAATTCAGAAGGGACGCCAGCGAGTGGAGGAGGAGATCTTTGCCGAAGCATCCGAAAAGGTTAAGGTGTTCGGTATTGAATTGCTCGACATCCGGTTCAAACGGATCAATTACAACCAGAGTGTGCGTCCAAAGATCTACGATCGAATGATTAGCGAACGAAGGCAAATTGCTGAACGGTTTTTGTCCGAAGGCAACGGCGAGGCAGCCAGAATTCGAGGCAACCGCGTGCGCGATCTGAACAAAATTCAGTCTGAAGCCTACCGGCAGGTTGAAGAAATTCGAGGCCTGGCAGACGCGAAAGCTACCGAGGTCTACGCAAGCGCATATAACCAGAATCAGGAAGCGGTGGCGTTCTACGAGTTCACACGGACCATGCAGGCTTACAAGTCCATCATTGCTGATAATACGACTCTTGTTCTCTCTACGGACAGCGATCTTTTCAAATTCTTGAAAGGAATGTCTCCGGACGGCGGTAACTTTCCCCGGCGTTCCGGCGGCAAGAAATGACCGTCAACGTGTTGTTGTCGAGCCGTCCGAAGCTGCTGTCTGAAGTAATCCAAAATTTGATTGCGCATCACCCGGATATGGAAGTGGTCGGTGAGGTGGTTGACCCCATTGAACTTCTGCACGCTGGCAGGGCAACAGGGGTGGATGCAGTCATTGTCACGCCGCTGGAATCGAATGGGGAACCCAAAATATGTCGTCATTTGCTGGCAGAGTATCCCCTGCTGAAAGTCGTCACGCTTTCTGCAAGCGGGGATGCCGCCTACCTGTATCAGTCGGACGTGCCCCGGCTACGTATCGATGAACCCACCGGGCTGTCCATATTAGATGCGATCCGTGAGGCCCTGCGATAGGGGGTGTTTCATCAACGATGGACGCCCCATGCCAATGCAGTTGGC
>JAQCGA010000012.1 GCA_027619145.1 bacterium
TCCGCGGCTGCCAGCCGCCCCTTCCCAGCCCCCGCTCCACTCCCCCCGGCCACACAACGGCCCACTCCCCGTTTTGCGCGGAAGTATTCGTTGCAAGGTCTCGTGTTCCAGGGCTTCCTGTTCTACTGTTTATTTGCTTTGATGTAATTCTATTTTTTCTTTTTTGGCCTTGCACACCCTGGCACCGCCGCGTGAAGCACCCCATCGCTTTCGGATAGGGCCTGTGCGGCTCTCGTGTACGCCCCTGGAGCACTGAACCGCCTTCGCCAGGATCTTCCACCGACCCAAATGTCAAGCTTCCCGCAGGGGCGTTTTTCTTTGCATACTTTCTTTTTGCGAAAAAAGAAAGTATGCCGCCGGAGGCAATTAAAGAGAAAAGGCGAAAGAATACATTCAGACTTTCCACAAAATACAAAAGAGGCTTATTCCCATTCAAACACAACCCCCAAAACATCCCTGGGATCATCCGCAAGCATTGTATAAATATCCTGGCATTGTTCAGGTTTTGCCACGTGAGTGATGAGGTCTTCTACTGGAAGTTTGTTTTCTGCCATAAGGCGCAAAACAAGCCGCCGATCTCGAGGTTTGGACCAGCGGTAGTAGATGTGGTCTTCGTTGGGCGTTCTGGGTTGCATTGCACCCAGGATGCTGACTTCCCGCAGGTGGACGTCTGCAAGGAAGTCCATTTCTATGGTTCCACGCGGAGAGCCCAGGGCTATGAGGCGGCCACCGGTGCAGGCGAGTTTGACGGCGGTGGGATAGACGGCGGGTTTGCCGGTGGCTTCCAGGATAACGTTGGCACCGTCTTCTTCGCAGTGTTCGCGTACAGCGGCAGAGAGATCTTCGATTTTTCGTGGGTTGAGACAGAGGTCGATGCCCCGGGCGCGAGCTTTGTCCAGGCGGAACTTGTCCAGGTCGATGGCGATGATGGGCAGGCCACCGGAGAGTTGTGCGAGGGTAGCTGCAAGCTGGCCCACGAGTCCCAGGCCCATGACAACGACGGATTCACCAAGTCCGATATGGGCCACACGAATACCGTGAATGGCAATGGCACCCATGACCATGAAGCCAGCGGATTTTGAGGAGAGACCGTCGGGGATTTTTTGGTAAAAGGTGTTGGGGCCAAGGATGGCATGACTGGCGTGGTTGCTCTGACCGGCCACACGGTCTCCGGGGCGAATGTCCGTTACGTTTTTGCCCACTTCCAGGACGGTGCCTGCGTTGCAGTATCCGGTGGGGTGTGGAAAGGTGGGTTTGCGTCCGGGTTCGCCGCCGCGTGTCCAGTTGTGAATTTCTGTACCTACGCTGACGACGGTGTATTCATTTTGAACCAGGATGCTGTCGTCGGGTACTGGGCCGAGGTCGAAGGTTTCGACTTCGATGCGGCGGATGTCGGGACAGGTGAAGCGTTGCATGGGAGAGTCCAGGGGTTAGAGGTCAGGGGGCGAGAGTTGCGACCTGGGTCGTTTTACCGCTGGTCGATGGTTTGTTGTAAGATGCGCATGAAGTTGCCACCCCAGACTTTGGCGATGTCTTCTTCGGTGAATCCGTGGGTGAGCATGCTCTGTGTGATGAGGACGAGCTGGGAGACGTCTTCTACGATGGGGGGGATGGAGCCCATGCCGTCGTAGTCTGAGCCGATGGCGATGTGGTCGATGCCTACGAGGTCGGCAACGTAGCGGATGTGATCTACAAGGCGATCCACGGTGGGGGTTTGCGGGTCGATGAACATAGGAACGAAGGCAACACCTGCCACACCTCCGGCCTGGGCGAGGGCTTTGATCTGATCGTCGGTGAGGCAGCGCCAGTGATTGCAGAGGGCGAAGGCGGCGGTGTGGGTCATGACGGGGGGTAGGGAGGAGCGTTCCAGGACTTCGAAAAAGGCTTTGTCGTTGGTGTGCGAGAGGTCGGTGATGATGCCTCGTTCGTTGCTTTCGCGGAGGACTTCTTTTCCAAAGGCGGTGAGGCCGCCCGTATTAATGCTACACCTAACTTATCCATCTCGGGTGCAGGGGCCGAAGGGGCTTTTGGTACTTTGGAGGTAAGAGGGGTCGTCTCCGCCTTCGCCGTGGGTGATGCCAATACACCGTACGCCGAGGCGGTCGTAGAGGCGCAGGATGTCGAGTTCACCTTCCAACCATCGGGCACCGCCTTCGATGGTCATGAGAATGCCGATGCGGTTGGTTTGTTTTGCGGTTTCAACGTCTTTGGAGTTGTGGACAAGGATGAGGTCGTCCGGGTGGTTTTCGATGGAGTTGAGGGTTTGTTCGATGGTGACACGCACGTTGGCGGTGGGGCCGTTGCCTACGATGAAGAATCCTGCGTTGAAGCCGCCTTCTTTCATGCGGGGGATGTCCATGTGGTATGCGGGATTGCGATTTTCCCAGGCGATGGGTTTTTCACCGCGATGGATGCGTTCAACCGGGGTGTCGTTGTGGCCGTCCAGGATGAGCATTTTTGCGTGGACTTCACGGGCTTGTTCGAGGGTGACTTTGGGCATGGAGGATATCCTTGAAGATGTGCGAGTAGAGGCGGATTGAAAGAAATCGGTGAATTGACAATTATCAATTATCAATTATCAACTGTCAATTGTTCGTGCCTGTTGCAGGCAGATTCGGTGGTCCAGGTTACGGAGGATCGATGGGTACTTTCTGGTTTTTGGGTACGAGGGGGTCGTAGGTGAAGCCTCTGGTGCGTTTTTTGAATTCGGCGCGAACTTTCTTTATGAGATTGGCGTTCTGGCAGAGATCGACTGCGGTTCCGGCAAAGATTTTTGCGGTTTGTAGCATGGCTTTTTCAGCGAAGGGGTAGGTGGCCTGAGCGGCCATGTCCCGATGGTGGCCCGGGGTGCCTCTGGCGTAGCAGACGACCTGGAAGCGACCCATGGGGGCCAGCCAGGAGACGCTGTCTTCGTCGGAAGAGCCCCGACCCTGGGTGCCGCTGCCTTTGGTGATGGAGGTGTCGAAGCCTTTTGTATAGCCGAGGTCGATGGCCCGTTTTTTGTCAGTTGCTGTGGGGTGGGGCGGGCCGAAGAGTTCGAGATTTTTGCGCGTGGCTTCACACATGGTGTCGTTGGGAAGGCGTGGGTAAATGGCGGTGATGCGGTTCCATTTCATGGTGGTGTCGGTGGCTTTTGCGGCACCTTCGGCGCAGGCGGTGAGGCGATCTCGAATTTCGTCTACCTGGTCACGGTCTTTTCCGCGTACGAAGTACCAGATTTTTGCGTAGGCGGGTACAACATTGGGTGCGTCGCCGCCGTTTCGGATGACGGAGTGAATGCGCACGTTTTCGGGTACGTGTTCGCGCAGATAGTTGGCGGCGATGTCCATGAGCATGACGCCGTCTAAGGCACTGCGGCCCGTGTGGGCGCTGGCACCGTGTGCGGTGCGACCGAAGAATTCGTAGACGACGGAGTCGAGCGAGGAACCTCCGGCGTTGTTGACGCCCGAGGAGCCACCGGGATGCCAGGCGAGACAGGCGTCCAGGTCGCGGAAGGCCCCGTCTCGGGCCATGTAGACTTTTCCGGCCAGGGTTTCTTCGGCGGGGCATCCGTAATAGACGATTTTTCCTTTTGCGCGGGTTTCTTCCAGCAGGGTTTTGGCGGCGACCGCACCTACGGCCGGGGCAACGCCCAGGAGGTTGTGGCCTCAGCCATGGCCCCAGACTCCTTCTTTGGAGCCACAGTTGGGCAGGGCGTCGTATTCGCCCAGCAGGCCAATCGCAGGTTTGCCTTTGCCCCAGGTGGCCCGGAAGGCGGTGGGGATTTTTTTGAATGGAAATTCAATGCGAAACCCGTGACTTTCCAGATAGCTTGCAATGGCCTGGGAAGATTTGGTTTCTCGAAAGGGACGTTCTGCCCAGCCGTGAATGCTCAGGGCCAGTTCTCGGGCGCGTTTGGATTCGGTCTGTACAGCCCGGGTGATGCGGGTCTTCTTGGTGCTGGCATTCATAGGTTTGACTCCTTCTTATGGAATCTATATGACACGAACTTAAGACGTAGGCCGTTGTCCTCAGGCTTTTTCGATGGCTTCCACTACGGCGTCGCCCACGGCGGGTGTAGCGGCTTTTCCGCCCAGGTCTCCGGTGTGGTTGGCGGGGTCTGTGAGAGCGTGTGCAACGGCGGCGTCGATGGTTTTTGCGGCGGCGAGGGCGTCCGGGTCGTTGTGGCGTTCGCCGAGCCAGGTGAGCATCAGGCCGGCGGAGAGGATTTGCCCGACCGGGTTGGCAATGCCTTTACCGGCGATGTCCGGGGCGGTTCCGTGTGAGGGCTGGAAGACGCCCCAGCGGTCTCCTACGTCTGCCGAGGGGGCCATGCCCATGCCGCCAATGGTGGCTGCGGCCAGGTCCGAGACGATGTCGCCGAACATGTTTTCGGCCACAACGACGTCGTAGGTGTCCGGCCGGCGGAGCTGGTACACGGTGAAGGCGTCCACGTAGGCGTAGTCGCGGGCTGTGTCTGGATAGTCTTTTGCAATGCGGTCGTAGATTTGCCGGAAGAAGGCCATGCTTTTGAGGACGTTGGCTTTGTCCACGGAGGTGACGCGGCGGACGCCGTCACGCGGAGCCCCCTGGCGCTGGTTGGCAATTTCGAAGGCGGTGCGGACGATGCGTTCGGTGCCTTTGCGGGTGATGACCATGTTGTCCACGGCAACTTCGTCTCCCACACGGACGCCTGCGCCCCGGGAGGCGTAGAGGCCTTCGGTGTTTTCACGGACAATGACGTAGTCTATGGGTGGGTCTCCGGAGAGCAGGGGCGGTACACCGGGGTATTTTTTGATGGGGCGAATACCGGCGTAGAGGTCCAGGAGAAAACGAAGGGTGATCTGGGGTGCGATTTCGGTGCCGTCCGGGAAGCGAATTTCGGGATCGCCCGCAGAACCGAAGAGGATGGCGTCGGATGCTTTACAGGCAGCCAGGGTGGCGTCGGGCAGGTCGGTTCCAGTATCGGTATAACATTTTGCGCCAACGGGGTGTTCCTGGAAATTGAAGTTGAGGTTTGGATAGACGGATTCGATTTCGTGCAGGACCTTGAGGGATTCGGCGACGACTTCAGGGCCTACGCCGTCTCCGGGGAGAACTGCGATGTTGTAAGATGGCATGGGGTTCCTTTCAGGTTATTTGTTCGAAATAAATGGGAGGTTCAATAATACTTCTGGAGGCTTCTTTTCTTGTGTCTTCGCTGATCAGGAAGAGTGGGTCGCGTTCAACTTTTTCGAGTGCGAGGTTTACGATATCCCGCACTTTGAAGAGGCGCACGGTGCTTTCGCCAATTTTTTGGATTCGGACTTTGTTTTTGGCTTCCAGGATTTCTCCCAGCGGGAGAAAGGTGTTGCTGACGCCGGGATGTCTTTTGAGAAAGCGGTAGGTTTTGAAGGTGCGATGTTCTCCGTCAACGACAGTGCCCTGGTATTCGGTCCAGTAGCGATAGGGTACTTCCAGGCGTTCTTCGGCAACATGGATGTGGGTGCAGTTTTGATAGGTGACACCGATGAGCAATATCCATGCGTCGTGGTCGAACAGGCGCTGAAAGGTGCTGTGTTCGTCGAAGTCAGTTTCGTGGTCCCGGTCTGCGATGTCCTGCGCCAGAGCGCCCACGGCGGCAACGGGATGAACCGCGTGGGCACTGCGGTAGGCACCGGGCCAGGTGCGAACGGTTTCGGTGATGCGGCCCATGAGGGACGGGGTTTGATGGCGGTCCCAGACCTGGTTCGGGCCTTCGGCGAAGTAGCGGTTGAAGATGGGGACGGAGAGGGTTCCATCGGGACCCAGAACGTGAAGCAGGGATCGGACGACGGTTTCAGCACCACCTTCGACGTGACCGAATGCACTGAGTGAGGAGTGGACGAAGACGGTGTCTCTGGCGGAGAGTCCGAGGGTGTGGAAGCCGTGGACAAGATCGGTTTGTGTAAGGGTTGTCATTCGAATTCACTTTTTGCAATGGGGTTTCCGTTTTCAACCATCAATCTCCCCCGGGACCAGACGCAGTCGATGGTGTTGGTTTCGGAGAGGAGGAGGAGGTCCGCGTCTGCGCCTTCGGCGATGCGGCCTTTTTTGGGGAGGCCAAGAAGGTCTGCGGGATGTTTTGTGGAGAAGGCGATGGCCTGGGGCCAGGTGAGGCCGCGTGTGGTGAGATCTGAGAGGGTTTTGAAAATGTTGTCCGGACCAGAGAGGTAGAGGCCGGTTCCGTTGGGACGGGGATATGAGCCGCCGCTGTCGCTGGAGAGGGTGATGCGTTCGGGGGCGATTCCGGCTTCCAGGGCGGTGAGGATGGCGTCGGTCGGTTCCAGGGCGTTCGGGTAGCCCTGGTCTTTTCGGATCTGAGCGGTGATGTCGATGCTGCCGCCGGAACGGGCAAAGTGCAGGGTTTGCTGGAAGAGTTCGGGATTGCGGTTGACGTGGGTTGCCACGAAGCGGTCCGGGGGAAGGCCGGTTTGTTCGATGGTGGTGCGGAGCGATTTCAGTCCGTCCGGGTGGTCGCCTATATGGGCGTGGAGGACAGTGTGTTTTCCCGCAAGGCGGCCGCCGATGATGGCGGCGTGGGCCAGGTGGGCCAGATCGTGTGCAGAAAAGGGAGGTGCCGAGGGTTCGGAGAGGGCGACTTTGATGCCGAGGACGCGGTCGAGAAAGGTGACGTCGGCCTGGGGATCGCCGGTGAGAGTTGGGATGGGATTTTTCCAGCCGCCGGTGTAGATGTAGGCGCTGATGCCTTCTTCGGAAAGAGCGGCGGCGCGCATGAGGAGACCGGGAACGGAGCGGCTGAGGCTGTCTGTGCCCAGAGGGGAGACGACGGTGGTGATGCCGGTCCGGGTGATGCGGGAGAGCGGCAGATCCGGGGTGCGGCCAGCGGGTCCGCTGCTGGCACCCATGACGTGGATGTGGGCGTCGATGAGGCCGGGCAGGAGGGTGCGTCCGTTCGCGTTCAGGGTTTCGACGCTGGCAAATGGAGGTGGGGTGAGGTTGGAGCCGACGGCGACGATGCGGTCGTTCCAGCAGAGGAGGTCGGTTGCGCCATGAGGTTCCGGGGTGCAGAGGTCGGCATTCTGGATGTGAAGCCAGGTCATGGGGTTTGCTTTCTGATTCGGGCCGGAGGAACGATGCCCGTGATGCCGCTATCCAGGGGTTTTGTGAGGCGTTCGACGGTGACGTAATAGGCACCGCAGGCTTCGCCTTCTGAGTTGATGAACCAGGCTTCGAGATGGGTTTCGCCAGTGCGTTCCAGGGAGAGGTTGAAGGTGATTTCACGGTTGCCGGAATGGACGTTGCAGGTGTATTCGAGATCGAAGAGTTTGAGTTGTGCGCACACGGGTTCGATGGTGCGGCATTCGGGTATTTTGCCCTGATAGGGAGCGATCTGGCTGGCTTCTTCCGGGGTAAGGGCGGCTTCGATGGGGAGGTCCAGTTCTTCGGGCCAGCGGCGCAGGGAGAAGCGGTAGGTGCCAGGGTGCGTAATTTCGACGGCCCAGCGCCCGGTGCTTTTCTGGGCTTCTACGATGTGACCCTGGTTCCAGGCGACATCGCCCATCACATCCATTGAATTGAGGCGGGTAGGGTTTTCTGCATCGTGGCCGAGGGCGATGGGGCAGTAGTGGTCGAAGTTGGGTGAGATCTCATCCCACCAGCGTTCGTGGGCTTCGCGGAGATGAGAGACGACCTCCGGGTGTTCGGCAGATACGTCGAGGCGCTGTTCGGGGTCGCTCTTGATGTCGTAGAGTTCGGCTCCAGCTATGAGACGCCACTGACGGGTGAGGACGGCACTGGTCCATTTTTCGGGCGGGTTCGTATTCTGGCGATACTGGAGGAAGTGGACGCGGTCGCCGGAGAGTTGTGTTTGTTCGCCTCGAAGAAGAGGACCGAGGCTGGTTCCGTCGAAGGCGAGATCCGGAGCATTCAGGTTGCACAGGTCGATGAGGGTGGGGAGGACATCGATGTGGAGGGAGAGTTCGTTGATATCGCGATCTCCAGTAAGACCGGCGGCGGGCCATTGAAGGAAGAAGGGAGCCCGGTGTCCGCCGTCGTAATAGGAGGCTTTTTTGCCGCGCATGCCCGCGTTGTAGCCGCGTGTGAGAAACCCGTTTTTGTCCAGGGTGCAGCCGCCGGAACTGCCATTGTCGGTCATGAAGATGAGGAGGGTGTTCTCTTCGATGTTGAGTTCCTGGAGCTTGTTTCGCAGGTGGCCAAAGTTTTCGTCAATGTTTTCAATCATGCCGTAGAAGGCGGGTTCGGGGATGTCCGGATTGTTTTTGTACGGTTCTTTGTATTTGTCTGCGACGAGGTAGGGCGAGTGTGGGGCGTTGGTGGAGATGAAGGCAAAGAAGGGTTCCCCATTGCAGGAGGCAATGAATTTTTCGGCTTCTTCGAACCAGATGTCCGTGCAGTAGCCGGTGTGGGCCACGGGTGTACCGTTGTGAAAATAGGTGTCGTTGAAGTAATTATTGCCCCAGAAGTCCGGGGTCTGGCCTACGCCACCGCCTTTGTGGGCAACGACGGTTTGAAAGCCACGATCCTGGGGTCGGTAAGGGTAGTTGTCGCCCAGATGCCATTTTCCAAAGTAGCCAGTGTGGTAGCCGTTTTGCGTGAAGATGTCGCCCAGGGTGGTTTCGTCTTGGCGGAGGATGGAGCGGCCCCAGCAGGTTGCCCAGGCCCCGTTGCGCACAGGGCGATGTCCGGTCATGAGTGCGCCGCGTGTGGGGGTGCAGAGGGGCGACACGTGGAAATCCGTGAGGCGAACGGCTTCGTTGTGGAAGCGGTCGATGCTGGGGGTGCGTAGCCAGGGGTTGCCAGTACAGCCCAGATCCGCGTAGCCCTGGTCGTCTGTGAGGACGAAGATGACGTTGGGTTTTGCCATTGTGCGTACCGAGAATTATGCCGATAGAGCGTTGACAATGCGGGAGAGGATTTCATTCTGGCTGCCGGCCTTTTCTTTGTCTTCTTTGAACTGGTCCCACAGGCCGGGGTTCTGGACGATGACGAGACCGAGTGAAGGGCAGACCCAGGTGTGCTTGGCGCCCGCGCCCGAGGCGGCAAAAGAATTACGTGGGACGTCCGGCCATTGTTTTCCGTGGTCGTTTACCCAGAAGCCATGGCCGTACTTCCAGTTTTCTTCAGGTTCGTTTTTCAAGATAAAGGGGTTGGTGATGGTGGCTTCTTTCAGGTATGATTCGGGGATAATTTGTGTGCCGTTCCAGTTTCCGTAGTTGAGCCAGAGGTGGCCGGCGCGAAGAAGGTCGTGGGCGGTGGCCTGGATTTGAAGGTAGTATCCGAAGGTGTTGAGTTTGGCTTTGGGCTGGAGTTTGAAATTGGAATAGTGGTAGTCCCAGGACGCGCCGATGGGGTTTCGGATTTTGTCTTCGAGGAGTTTGCCACACCCTGGCAGATTGGTGGGATCTGTTGGGTCGTAGAGATTGTAGAGAGTGGCCAGGGCGTGGGTGAGGATGTTCATGCCGTAGGTCTGGTAGTGGAAGACTTTGCCGGGTTCTTCGCCGGGTTTCATGTAGCCGGAAACATTGCAGATGAGCTGGCGGAAGGTGATGTTTCGGTCTTTTTCAAAGGTGTATCGGCCGGGTTTGGGGCCTTCGTCTTCGGATACGTCTATCATGTCGGGGTAGTGGTCCACAACTTTTTCATCGGGACTGGTGAGCTTGCCTTCTGCCACAGCGATGCCCAGGAGAGAGGAGTAAAAAGACTTGGCGGCGGAGGCCTGGCGCTGTTGCTGGTGTGCTTCTACCCCCTGACGCCATTCGGCGATGAGATAGCCGTTGCGGGCAATGGCAACCTGGTAGGATTTATCATTGGCGATTTCCTGGAGCCAGGTTTTGACGGTAGTGAGTTTCTGGATGTTGAAACCGAGGTCTTCGGGCGGTTTCTGTTCCCAGGTTTGTTTGGGGAAGGTCATTGGAGGGTCTCTGTGGAGATGGATGAATAGTCAGCGCGGCTATCGATAATTTCGTGGGTGGGCATCAGGAGTTCTCTTCGTTCAGGATCTGTGTTAACATTCGGAGCAGTGGCGGCAGGTCTTCTGTAAGGGTATCCCAGACGCGATCCAGGTTGATATCGAAGTAGCCATGAATCAAGCGGTTTCGCATGCCTACAATCTGCGCCCAGGGAATTTGAGGGTACAAATGTTGCGTCTCGGCGCTCACCTTTACCGCTGCTTCCCCAATAATTTCAATGCTTTTGACCAGCGAAAGGGTCAGCATTCGGTCCCGGTCGAGATCCTGACGCGTTCGTCTCCTGGCAAAAGACAGCGCTTCCTGGGCGGAGTCCCGCATATGTTGAAGACGAATCCGTTCATCATTCTGCATAGTGTATCTCTGCCTGACGAATCACATCGTCGCGAAAATAATGACTGAGATCCTGCGGCGTTCTCAAGTCAACCTTTCGGCCCAGAATTTCGCTCAATTCCAGTTCGATCCCGGCCATGCCAATAAGCCCTATCCGCGCATCGGGTGCAAATTCTACAAGTACATCCACATCACTGTCCGGGCCGAAGTTCTCCCGAAGAACGGAACCGAAGAAGGCGAGCTTGCGTATGCGGTGACGACGGCAGAATTTCGCGATTTGTTCCCGGGGTAGTTTCACGCTCTGGTTCACTTCTGCCTCCTCTATGAAGTGGCAATCGGTTTATGATGGTAAGGGTCAAAAATCTCCGTCCTTTCATGCTCGTTCAAAGTGGGTGATTGATGACAAATCCACCTTCTTCTTTTACCCTCCGTTCCACCATATCCGGTTCCACGTCGAACCCGGCACCGGGCAGATCGGGAACGATGAGTTTGCTGTCGCGCATTTCCCAGCCGTCCAGAATGAGGCCCTGCAGGTCTACGGGGCAGGCTTCCAGGAGGGTGTAGTGGGGAACGGAGGCGGCGAAGTGGGCGTGGGGGTAGTGTTCTACGGTGCTGCCCCAGGTGTGTGGGCCACATTGCGCACCCCAGGGTTCGATGCGGTCGGCGGCGGCTTTCCACCAGGTGAGGCCTTTGAAGCGGAAGTCCTGTTGCACAACGTCAATCCAGCCGTTTTCAACCAGGTCGAAGAAGTAAGGCGGGGGCGCGTATTCGCCGTCTGCAACGAGGGTGTTATACCCTTTTTCGGTGATGAATTCTTTGAAGTCACGGTTGAGGGCCGGGTCTTCGGCAAAAGGCTCTTCGAACCAGTAGATGTTGGCGTCTGCACAGCGTTCGAGGATCTCTTTGGCGGTGTTGAGGGTATTGCCCATGTTGGCGTCGATGAGGATTTTGGCATGTTCTCCAGCGGCTTCGCGCACGGCGTGGATGACCTGTACATCTCGATCCAGGCCTTTGCGAATGGGCATCCAGCGGGCACCGCGGCCAATTTTGATTTTAAAGTTGGCATATCCGTAGGCCTGGCCGGTGCGGACTTCCTGGTGGAAAATATCGGGGACTTCGTCGTCGGAGGCGTCCAAATCGTCAATGTAGATGGATCCGTCGTAGACTTCCACTTCGCGGCTTCCTCGGGCACCCAGGAGTTGATAGAGGGGCAGTCCGGCGCATTTTGCGGCGAGGTCCCATAGGGGGAGGTCGATGATTTGACCGAGATCGTTGGAGCCGTGAGGGAGTTCGAAGAGGTCGGAGGGATGTTTTCCCAGGAGCTGCTGGGCTTCTTCTTGCGTGATGCGGGCCCAACCCACACCCACGGCACCGCCCCGGGTGTGGACGCGGAGGATGGTGTCTGTGGTATTGTCTCCGTGGTTGCCAATGCGGGCATTGTTGCCAATGACGCGAGGGCGTTTGCCGGGCAGGATGACTTTTTCGATGCGGACGATGGGGTCGGAGAAGGCGCTGGACATGGAAAAATCTCCCCTGGAATGTGGATGGATTGTACAAGGTAGTACGGGGGATTGCGGTTGTCAACGGTTTAACGGGAAGGCGGGCGACGGAGGACGGTATTCGGTGGATAGATACGCTGGGGGGATTCCTTGTTTTGGGATAAAAGAATTGGAAATTATCAATTATCAGTTGTCAATTGTCAATTTTGAGAAGATCGAGCGGCGTGTTTCGGGAGGGGATGTGTGAGGAAAAATACCTTGACGGAATCCGCAAGATATAGTATTTTTTAGAAACTCGGGTTGATTTCATACAACCTGTTGCGTTTCAAGGATTTCCCCTCTCTTTCCCCTCTTTTCTCTCCCTGTTTATCCTTTGATTTCGACCGGGGCGTCCGGCAGTTGACTTTGGGTCTTGCCGGGCTCTGGATTGTGGTGTTTCTGTTTCGGGAGGAGTTCTCTTGCACCTTTCTCGCCTCACGGCATTCGGATTTAAATCGTTCGCACAAAAGCTGGATTTGTCGCTCCAGAAGGGCATTATTTGCGTGGTTGGGCCCAATGGATGCGGAAAGTCCAATGTGGTAGATGCGCTGCGCTGGGCGCTGGGTGAACAGCGGGCACGTTCGTTGCGTAGCAACAATATGGAAGACGTGATTTTTGCGGGTTCACGGACTCGCAAGCCGCTGGGAATGGCCGAGGTGTCTGTGACCATTGACAATTCGGACCGAATTTTGCCGGTGGACTATACAGAGGTGACGATTACGCGCCGGTTGTTTCGGTCCGGTGAGAGCGATTATTTGCTGAATAAGGTTCCCTGCCGGTTGAAGGATATCCACGATTTGTTGATGGATACGGGTTTGGGTGCACACGCGTACTCTGTGATTGAGCAGGGGATGGTGGATGAGATTATCAGTGACAAGCCGGAGGAGCGGCGTCGGTTGTTTGAAGAGGCAGCGGGGGTAACGCGGTACAAGGTACGTCGGCGGTCTGCGTGGAACAAGTTGCAGTCTATTCAGCTGGATTTGCAGCGGATTGACGATATTATTGGCGAAGTGGAACGGCAGGTGACTTCGCTGGCGCGGCAGGAGCGTAAGGCGCGGCTGTACAAGCAGCTTTCGGATCAGTTGCAAGATATTGAGATTCAGCTTGCGCGGTACCGGTATTTTGAAATGTCTGACCGGGCTCGTCCGATGCTGGAAGAGATGAAATTTTTGCAGGAAGACCTTGAGGTGGGTTCGTCGGATATTTCTTTGCTGGAAGCGCGGCTGGAGGAAATGCGCACGGAACTCACGGTGCAGGATCAGGCTCTTGCAACGGCCAATGCCGAGGTGAGCCGACATGTGGAAGCGGTGCACCGAAAAGACCGGGAGATTCTGGTGGCGCGGGAAGAGGCGCGTAGCATTGAGGGGTTCCTGGAGCGGGCAACACGGCAGCAGGAGGAGATGGCAGAACGCAGGCAGGAAGCGCACGATGGCCAGGAGGTTGCTGAGCAGACGCGGACGCAGGTGGTTGTGTCTCTGGAACAGGCTGAGGCCGCACTGGGCGAAGAGACGGAATCACTGGAATCGCTTACAGAAGATTTGGAAGCGCGCCGGGAACAGGCAGATGAGCAGAAATCTTTGTTGATTGCCACGATGCGCGAGAGCAGTGAGAAGGGGGGCCGACAGGAGCGGGGTCGGGCAGAGATTGAAGGACTGGCCCATCGGCGCAATCGCCTGGAAGAAGACGTGGCGCGTGTACAGGCGCGCAAACAGGAGGCGGACGAGGCGGGGTCTGAAGCGGCCCGGGAAGTGGAAACACTGGAACGTGAGGTAGAAGAGCGTTCGGTACAGCGCGGTGCGTCTATTGAGGAACGGTCCCGGCTGCAAGCGCAGCAAGAGGAACTGGTTGAAAAGCGGAATCAGTTGCGGGCCGGGCACGAGGCGGATGGGGCGCGGTTGACGATGTTGCAGCGGCTGCGCGAGGGATTTGAAGGGTATTCTCGTGGGGTGCGGGCGCTGGCGGTGGACTCGCCGTTTGCGGATCGAATTCGGGGTGTGGTGGCGGATTCGATTGATGTGGATTCGACATATACGGCGGCGGTTGAGGCTGCATTGGGGCGGGCGTTGGAATGTTTGCTGGTGGACGGTACACCGGAAGCTGTGGAAGCGATGGCGTATTTGCGTTCCGGTTCGCACGGGTCTGCGGCATTTCTGCCGTTGGAGTGGGTGGCCTATGAAGGTGGCACCTCCTGGACGCTGCCCGAAGGCGAAGGCGTGCTGGGGTGTGCGTCTGATTTGGTGCGAGGGGAGCGCGCGCCGGTACATATGCTGCTTCGGAATACGCTGGTGGTGTCCAGTGTAGATGTGGCGATTGCACAGATGGCGCGGATGCGTGCTGTGGGTGTGGATATTGTGACGCTCAGCGGCGAAGTGTTTGCGGCAGATGGTACGGTGTACGGGGGTGCGGCTGCGGGTGAGGGAACGGGGCTGATTGGGCGGGCGCAGGAGGTAGAGGCACTGGAAAAAAGGTTGGCCGCCGGGCAGGCAGAGTTGGAGGCGCTGGACGGCGAGATCCGGAAGACAGCAGAGGTGCTGGCCGAACAGGTCCGGCAGATTGAAGCGGCAGAAGGTGCATTGGCGAGTTTGCGTAACCGGCTGGCGGGTCTGCAGCGGGACCGACAAAACGCGCAGGCCGAGATAGAGCGGCAGACCCGCGCTGCAATTGAGCTGAACGAGGAAGCGCAGCGGCTGAAGGAGCGCGAAGCGGAGTTGAAAGTTTCTCTGGAAGCTGTGGAAGCGGAAATGGCGACACTGGAAGCCAGGCGTACCGGGTTGGAGGAAGAAGCTCGCGTGGCAGATGAGGCACTGCGCGAACAGGAGCTTCAGCGCAGGACACGCCAGGATGCGGTGACCGCGCGGCGAGAAGAGATTGTGTCTCTGAAGGCGCGGTCCGAAGGATTGGTCCAGGAAGCACAGCGGTTGGCACAGGGGCAGGTGGAACTGGCGAGGCAGATGGAGCGGTTGGCCGAAGAGTGCGCGACGAGTGAGAAACGCAAGACGCAGTTGACTGAAGTTGTTGAAGCTGCCTCTGGAGAGCTGGGCGAGCTGCACAGGGTTCAAGCAGAATTGGAGAAAAAACGAGATACCCAGGCGCAGCATCAGCAGGAGTTGATGACAAATACGCGCAAAGTGGAAGATGAATTGCGCGAGAAGAACCGGCGGGTGAACCAGAACCGAGAGCGGCTGAATAAGTTGCAGGTGGAGATGGCTGAGTTGAAGACTCGTGCGGAAGGACTCCAGGAACGGATGCAGCAGGAGTATGAGCTGGACCTGAAGGAAGCGGGACGGTTGGAAGATTCGGAGTTCAATGCAGATATTACATCCAAGCGGGTGATTGAGATTCAGGACCGGCTCCGGCGAATGGGTTCGGTAAACCTGGCGGCGTTGGAAGAATACGATGTGCAGAAGGAGCGTTACGAGTTTCTGGCCAAACAGCGAGATGATTTGTTGGAGGCCGAAGAGACGCTGAAGCGCACAATTTCCAAGATTGACCGGACGGCGCGTGGCCGGTTTATGGATACGTTCAATCAGATCCGGGAGAATTTCCATAAGACATTCGAGGCGTTTTTTGAAGGTGGTGAAGCGGATCTTCAGATGCCGGCGGATGAGGACCCACTGGAGGCACCGTTACAGATTATTGCGCGGCCTCGTGGCAAACGTTTGCAGCATATCAATCTGCTGTCCGGTGGAGAGCGGGCGCTTACGGCGATTTCGTTGCTGTTTGCCATTTACCTGGTGAAGCCCAGCCCGTTCTGTATTCTGGACGAGGTAGATGCGCCGCTGGACGATGCGAATGTGGGACGCTTTGTGCGGGTGATCCAGAAGTTCAGTGAGGATACGCAGTTTATTGTGGTAACGCACAATAAGGGTACGATGGAAGCAGCGGATTGTTTGCACGGCGTGACGATGGAGGAGCCGGGCGTGTCCAAGCTGGTTTCTGTGCGTTTGGGTAAAGAAGCGGAGAATGGGCAGATGGAGGCGGCACTGGATACGGCTGATTAAATCACGAAGGGCCACGAACCCTACCCCTCCCGGAAAGCTCCCACACGGAGGGCCACGGAACCCTACCCCTCCCGGAAAGCTCCCACACGGAGGGCCACAGAACCCTACCCCTCCCGGAAAGCTCCCACACGGAGGGCCACGAAGCCCTGCCTCCCACCCGCCGGTCCTGGTGTAGGGGCGGACCTGTGTGTCCGTTCGGGGTTGGAGGTGTGGTTGGTCTTCGGACATTTGTTTTGTGTAGGGGCGAACCTTGTGTTCGCCCGGTCTTTGACGTTGGGGATTTATATTCACCTGGATTTGGATATAAAATGATTGTAGTACGAGCGGTGGCTTTCGGGTTGCCGCTCGTTTTCTTTTGTGAGAAAACTCGTTGACAAAAAGGTGGGGCGGAGGCATGAATACGGGCAGAGATTTTGAGGGCAATTTCTTATTTGGAGGATAAAGTGATGGCGGAAGAGAAACCGCAGCGCATTGGCGCACATGATCTGGGTGGATTGCCGGGTGGGCAAATCGATCGAGCAGAGCACGATGCGGCGTTCTGGGAGCAGCGGGTGGACGCAATGGTGATGTTGATGATGTGGAAAGGGGTGCTGAAAGATGCGGCTCAGCTTCGGCAGGGGATTGAGGCGTTGGAGCCGGACGTGTATGAGAAGTTGAGTTATTATGAGCGTTGGGCTGGATCTGCGGCATACAATGCGATTCGTACAGGGCTGGTGACGGAAGAAGAATTGGAGCGGCGGATCGAGGAGGTTCGGGCTCGAAAGGGGGCTGTGTGATGGCGCGGTTCCAGGATGGGGAGCGGGTGCGGATTTTGGACAGAGTGGAAACCCGACATCACCGTGTGCCTGCTTACGTAAAGGGGCATATGGGCAGGATTGAGCGGGTGTGCAGCGCTTATGGGCAGCCCGAGTTGCTGGCAACCGGAGGGAGCGGGGAACCGTTTCAAACGCTGTACCGTGTGCGCTTGATGCAGACGGATCTCTGGCCAGAATACGGAGGCCGTCCGGGAGATACACTTGAGATTGAAATTTTTGAACATTGGCTTGAATCTGCGTAATGGAGGATGAGATGTCTCACGAACATACTCATGATCACGAACATTCTCACAAACATCCGCCACAAGAGGATCACCCGGAGCCGTCTTCGTATTACGAGTTGATGGGGGTAGCGCTGAACGAGTTGTTGATTGAGAAAGGGTTGTACACAACGGATGAATTGCGGGGGGCAATTGAGCGCATTGAGTCCGTGGATCCGTCGGAGGGCGCTCGGGTTGTTGTGCGTGCCTGGATGGACCCGGAATACAAAGCGGAGTTGTTGACGGATGGGAATACGGCAGTGGAGAAGTTGGGGTTTAGTTCCGGGTATACCTCGTTGACGGTGTTGGAGAATACACCGGAGGTCCACAATGTGGTGGTTTGTACGTTGTGTTCGTGTTACCCACGCACCTTGTTGGGGCGTCCACCCGTATGGTATAAAAGCGGGGAGTATCGCTCCCGGGTGGTGCGGGAACCGCGTGCGGTGTTGCGTGAGTTTGGAACGGTGATTCCGGACGATGTTGAGGTGCGGGTACACGATTCTACGGCGGAATTGCGGTACCTGGTTTTGCCGATGCGTCCTGGGAATACGGATGGGATGGATGAAAAACAGTTGTCAAAACTGGTGACCCGGGACAGTATGATTGGAACGGCGGTTGTACGTGTGCCTCCGGCAGAGTAGAACGCGGTCGAGGAGACTTCTGTGAAACAGATTCTGGTGTTGATCTTTTTTTTGCTAGCGGCCTTTGGTGTAGCGGCGGTCGGGGGACAATTTATGCCCGGCGATTGGTATACAGGGCTTGTAAAACCTTCGTGGAATCCACCCAGCTGGGTTTTTGGACCGGTGTGGACGATTCTTTATATGACGATTGCGGTTAGCGGCTGGCTGGTCTGGAAGCAGGTGGGATTTTTGGAAGGCCGAGTTGCAATGCTGGTGTATCTGGTGCAGCTTGTTCTGAACGGGGCCTGGTCGTGGATTTTTTTTGGGCTACACCGGCCTGGCCTGGCGTTTGCCGAGATTCTGGTATTGTGGATTTCGATTGTGTCTCTGGTGGTTCTGTTCTGGCGCATCCGTCCGTTGGCCGGAGCAATGCTACTGCCTTATGCCGCGTGGGTGGCGTTTGCAGCCGTGCTGAATGGGACGATCTGGCGATTGAATTTGTGAGTGCAGGGAGTGGATAGCAGGTTTATGGGAGGTGTAGGGTGATTTTCCGGTGCAGTATTTGTGTGGCCTTGGGGAGGAAAAATGCCAGATAAGGGTTCGGCTGAAACATTGTGGGCGATGGATTATTTTGCGCGGTTTACGTACCGAGACCGGGGAAGCTGGAAGAAGACGTTGCATGAGAAGGCGATGTTTTTTGAGCGGAACACAAAGGAACGGCACAATATTCTGGGTTCTTATCCGTCTTCGGTTCGATTGGTTCCGCCGGTGGGGTACGCAGGGGAACAGGACGGTGCCTGGCAGCGGATTATTGAGACGGGGGAGTTGCCACCGGGGTGGACGTTTGATCATGGGACGACGGGGCTGTCGAATGTGGCGCATACGAGTTCGTGGACGGCGTGTTTGATGACGGTGCAGGCATTTCGGGTGGCTTTTTTGCGGAAAGCGCATGGTGAGGAAAGCGAGGAATACCAGGAGGCGATTGCGTGGGCGGATGAGGTGATTCAGTCGTTTCGAATTCTTACGCTGGTAAGTGGGCAGCCGGGGTACCTGGCGCGGGGTGTGGCGCTGGGACACGGGGTTTCGTACGAGGAGCGTGAAGGTGCGGGAACACGGGATTTGTGGGCGCAGGGGGCGGGGGAGTTCCGGCATTTGCGCTATCGGGGCGGGCCGAGTCATCACAATTACGATCAGGTGTTCCGAGGGTTGGGGATTTATTATTTTGTGGCGGCGAATGAGGCTCAGAAGGAGAAGGTGCGGGAGATTGTGGCGGATATGTCGGACTGGGCACATCTGAAGAACAATTTGATTGTGAAGCATCTGGATGGAGAACGGATCAGTACGGAGTTGATTGGTGGGTGGCGTGGGTTGGAGGGAGATGTCCGGCCCTCGGGTGGTTC
>JAQCGA010000621.1 GCA_027619145.1 bacterium
GCTCTGGCCTTGGGAGACTTTGACAACGATGGTGATGCCGACCTGGCCATCTGCGGATTCAACTTTACCCTGGGCCTGGTGACAAAACTTTATGTGAACAACGGTGCCGGGGTGTTTACAGATTCGAACGTCTCCCTCACACCTGTAGCCGCTGGCGACCTGGCCTGGGGAGATTTTGACAACGACGGAGACTTCGATCTGGCCCTGGCCGGGCAGGCAGCTTCCGGGCGCATACTCGAAATTTACCGAAATCAATCCGGAACCTTCGAACAGGTTTCAATGGATGTACTCGTAGGTGTGGACTTTGCCGCGATTACCTGGGCAGATTACGACAACGACGGAGATCTGGACCTGATCAGCAGTGGACGCGCCAGCCCAACAGCAACCTCCTTCCTGCCAGCTTCCCGGGTCAACGACAATCTGGAATCGCGTTTTAATCCCAAACGCCGTCCATCCCCTCCCACAGCTCTGGTAGCCACCACACAGGGCAGCGAAGTTTTCCTCGTTTGGAACCCCTCAACAAATGTCAGTACCCCCGGAGAAGCCCTGACATACGCCGTCCGGGTTGGCACCGAACCGGGCGGTAGCCAGATCCGCTCAGGAGCTGCACCTCTGCGCAATGGACGCATTCAGCATAATAATTATTTCCTCACCGGCCTCAAAAGCGGGCGCTATTTTTGGGCCGCCCGTGCCATAGACAAAGCCCTGCTCTCCTCTCTCTGGTCCGAGGAACAGAGTTTCATCGTAGACATTGACAAACCGGTCGTAGACAGCATCAGCGTTCGCCCCCGAACCTTCGGCGCTTCCGCAAACCGGGCCACTGTCGTAATCGCATTCCGGGACGAACCCGCCGGAATGGACAATGCTGTTTCTCCACAGGTATCGTTACACCTCGCCGGCGACGGCCCACAGCTTTCTGTACGTCAGCTCAGTTTTAGCGGAAACCTCTGGATCGGCGAAGCCGACATCTCGGACCCCACACCCAGTGGAACAGCAATTGTACGCGTAGAAGCCGCCCGAGACCTGAACGGAAACCAGATGGACCCCTTTGAGCAGGTCATTGCCGCACTTGTCCTGCCCGGTGCCGGCGGCGTCATCGAAAGCAACGACGGCCTCGTACGTTTGACCATCTTCCCCAGCGCTCAAAGTGCCGGACTCCCCGAAAACCCCAGCATCGAAATTCGATCCCGAGGTGTAGATGCTCCGCCGAATGGAGCAGTTCCCGTGGGCCTGGCGTATGAAGTCATCTCCACACCCGCGTTTACGCCCTCCAAAGATGCAACCCTGGCCTTCACCTATCCCGCGGCTGGAACCGACCCGGCCCTTCTGGCGGTGTATCGCCTGGAAGGCACCATCTGGACCCGCCTCGGCGGTACCGTAGACGTCGCAGCCAACCAGGTGCGTATCCCCGTTGGCCAACTCGGTACCTTTGCTCTTTTCCAGGACAACAGCGCCACTTCCGGCCAGGCCTCGGTCACCAACATTGGGTTCAGCAACCGAGCATTCTCGCCAGGACGTTCCGGCAGAGGCCCCGCCCGGCTTGCCTCTCCGCTATATGGCAGCACAGATATCTCGTTCACCTTAGGCGCGACCTCCACCGTACGCATCGAAATCTACAACCGATCCGGCCGCCTCCAACGCGTCCTCGAAACAGGCCGCCAAATGGGCCCCGGCCAACAAGTTATCACCTGGGACGGCCAGAACCAGGACGGCAACATCGTCCGCAGCGGCCTCTACATCGTCGTCATCGAAGCCGACGGAAAAAAAGCCCACAGCACCCTTGCCGTAGTCAACAACTAAACAAAACTCGTTTTTTTGGCCTTGCACACCTGGCGCATCTGTTTTGCAGCACCTCATTACTCTCGGATAGGGCCTCCGAAGCCTTCGTGTACGCCCCTGGAGTAATGAAGCTTCCAGAGCCTGAAATTTTCACCAATTCAATTGACAATTATCAATTTCTAATTATCAATTGTCAATTCCATGCCCCTCGCGGCACTTGAGCGAGCGCGTTTTTGCCTACTTTTGGGGCGAAGCCAAAAGTAGGTCGGCGACACGGGGTCGCCGAAACACGGGAAGGGTGGTAGTTTCTCCATCAATACGACCCATTCTTGATGAAAATAGGCAAATGAAACAATTTATCATCATCATCGCCCTCCTCCTGGCAACCACACAACCCACCGGCGCCCAACCCGCCTTTACGGACGTGACAAGCCAGGCCGGTGTCCCAAACTCCCTCTCCGGATCCCAACAACGCCTGGCCACCGGCCTCGCCTGGGGCGACTACGACGGAGACGGAGACCTGGACCTCTATATCACCAACTGGGGCAGTTCCGTCAGCCCCACCGTCTCCACCAACCGGCTTTACCGGAACAATGGAAACGGAACCTTCTCCGATGTCGCCGCTCAGGCCGGTGTAGCCGACAACCGGAACAGCATTGCCGCACTCTGGGCAGACTATGACAACGACGGGGACCTGGACCTCTACGTGGTCAACTTCTCCGAACAAGACCAGCTCTACCGCAACGAAGGTGGAGGTTCGTTCAGCAGAGTTACTTCAGCCGCTGGCGTAAACGTCATCTCTCAAGGCAGTGAAACCGGAGCGGCCTGGGGAGACTATGACGGAGATGGAGACCTGGATCTGTATCTCTGCAAATACTATTTCCGAAACTCGTTTTACATCAACAACGGAAACGGGTCCTTCTCCGAAAACGCCGCCTCCGCTGGCATCGCAGACATCCGGGACTCCGAACACGCCGCTTGGGGCGATTACGATGGCGATGGAGACCTGGACCTCTACGTGGTTAACCGTGAACAGAACAACGCGCTTTACCGAAACAATGGAAACGGCTCCTTTTCCGAAGTTGCCTGCGCCCTCTCTCTGGACAACACGGACGTGGGACAAGCTGCCTCCTGGATCGATTATGACAACGACGGAGACCTGGACCTCTTCCTGGCCAATATTGGTGCCAATGCCCTCTATCGTAACGACGGAAATAACACCTTTGTGAACATTGCTGAAAACGATATGCAAACCACCCCCAGCGCATGGGTAAGCTGGACCGGCGTATGGGGCGACTTCGACAACGACGGAGACCCGG